>JAKLIM010000089.1 GCA_022709605.1 Bacteroidota bacterium
TTGCCAACCGAAATGCATTAGAACCTGCAGTCATCATCGTATTTCTGAAATAACCGATTCACGGTTTGCGCTTTTATTCCTCCGATAAAAATGCACATAATTACTGATAAAAATAGAACCCTTTTCATACCATTTAAAATTATTAATTATTTGAAATTCAACTTATTTTCGATATTATCGATGTTATTTTTCACCTCCGAAAGTTTATTTACCGGTTCGAGACTTTCTTTCACCTTTGTTATACTTTGCATTGGCTTCAAAGATCGTTCCAATAAATTATTTACCTTGTCCATTTTCAATTGAGCATATTGCTGCGCGTACTCCGTATCATTTATCCGTTTGCCGTTAATTACTGCATAATCAGCAGTTTCGGTATTAAATTGGAAGAACCAAAATGCAAGTAAAAATGTGGCAGCAATGCCTGAAATTGAAATTATTTGCAACCATTTTCGTTTCGAATTGTGCTTATTATTATCGATAAATATCACATTATCTCTGCGATAAGTTTCTTTATTTTCATCTTCGAATACTTCGAATAAGGGTCGGTACATTTCGTGAGCGGCTTCAACACGGTTTGATTTGAAATATTGTTTCAATTCTTTTTCTTCACTAAGCGAAGTCTCACCATCGAAATATTTGTTTAAAAGTTCGTTTATGCTTTCCATATTTTTTCCTCCACACGTTTATTTTCGTTCAATATTTGTTCTCTTATTTTCTGACGGGCACGCGATAAATTCACAGTCACCGCATTGGCAGTCAAATTAGTTATATATGCTATCTCGTTGATTTCCATTCCTTCCACATCGCGCAATCGAATGATTGTTCTTTGTAATTCGGGCAAACGGTCAATCATATTTTTGATTCTTACAACCATATCAGCACGTTCGATTTGTAAGTGTGGATTTGGTTCATCATACATTAAATCGGGTGTTATTTCCGTTTTATCTTTCGTAATGCGAATTGAATCGATGCATAAATTGCGCATCGAACGGATGGCAAAACCCTGAAAATTTTCAACTTCATCAAGCTGATCCCTTTTTTCCCACAATTTCAAATTCAATTCCTGCATAGCATCACGAGCGTCGTCTTCATTTCGTAAAATTGATTTTGCCAGTCGGTATAATTTATCCGACAAAGTCAATATCTGAAGTTTAAATTGTGATGAATCCATGTTTTGCGGAATACTGAATTATTAGTGCTTAAAAATTTATTCCCGTTTATTATAATGACGTGAAAAGAAAAAATATCTTACATCATTACATCATTTTTTTTAAAATAAATTTTAAAACAAAGGATTATACATTGTAAATCAAGCGTTTAATTTTACAAATTCGATGTGAATATTCTCCCGTTTGTGAAGAAATTATGCCATAATTATCAATATCTTCAATTTTCACCCAGCCCGATGCATGAATAATTTGCTTATTATTAAGCATGATACCAACATGTATAACCGAACCTTCATCATTATCGAAATAGACCAAATCGCCTGCCGCAGTATCGTTTATGGAATCGATAACCATCCCTTTTTCGAGCTGTTCGCCTGCATCGCGGGGTAATTCAATTCCACACAATGAAAAAACCACTTGCACCAGACCGGAGCAATCGATACCCAGAATATTTTTTCCACCCCATAAATAAGGAGCATTCAGAAACTGTTTTGCAACAGAAGTTATTTTTTCATATCTCACTGTATTACAACATTGTACATGTTCAGGATTAATTTGATATTCTATATCAAAATTTACAAATTTTCCATTTTCATAATTTTGAAGTATACTTCCGGCAGGTAAATAAATAATTTCGCTGCTATCTACAATTTTACACGCCGATACAGGGACGATTATTTTATTGTAATTATCATTCTGAATGGGTTTCGAAATTGGTCTCAGGTTTTTCCGATCGACCCAGCCCAGGTAATTATCAATTAGATTCTCTACAAAAACCCATTTTTCAAGAACTTCGGTAATTCTCACTGTTTCGCCAAATAATAATTGAGTTGTTAATTCACTTCTCTCATCGTTCGATTTCAATACCGAAACGAGGGGATGAATAATAATGCCGTGCATAATTTTTTAATTTTTAGATTGTACTTAATGACAAAATTACTGAAAGTTTGTTTGGATTGCGATTGTTCGTGATTTTTTTTGTATTTTTCGCAAGTTTTTCAACACAACAATTATTGATCACTTTATATAAAAATGACCTATGAAGCTGAATATCAGTCATAATTACTTGCAAATCATATTAAGAACTGTTTTATTTTTGTTGGTTATATTTATTATTATACAGTTGTTTCCTACCCGAAACACTTTTAAATATCAATTTGATGTAGGTAAGCCCTGGAATTACGAACTTATTACAGCATCATTCGATTTTCCAATTTATAAAAGTACGCAGCAAATTAACACTGAAAAAAAGGAGTTATTAAAAAACTATACTCCATTTTTTGCTTTTGACACCGCTGTAAGCATTCAACAAATGAAAAAATTGTCGGATAAATTTGAAAAGAAACCCGGGCATCAAATTCTGTTTAACAGTTTTATCAAAAATAAATTAAAAACAATTTATTCAAAAGGAATTATTTCGTCGAATGAATATGCTTACCTAACGAGCGAAGGAAAAACAAATGTAAACTGTATTTTCCCAAATCGGGTGACGAGAACATTCAGATTAGAAGATATTTACACACCAAAAACAGCTTACGAAGAGATTTTAAAAACCGCACCCGAAATTTTAAAAACATACGATCTGAATTTGTATGTGGTTGAAAACATGAAGTTTGATAGTATTGCTTCCGAATCGTCGAAAGCTGAATTGTTAAAAAATCTGTCGTTAACTTCGGGAATGGTTCAAAGTGGCGAAAGAATTATCGACAGAGGTGAAATTGTCAATCAGGATAATTATCTGGTTTTGAATTCATTGAAAAAAGAATACGACAACCGAAAAGATAGCTTACATCAGTCTACATTGGTGCTCATTGGCGAAATAATCATTATTATTGGTCTGATAGTCCTTTTATCGTTGTATATTTATTTATTCAGACCGCGCATTTTCGATGAGATTAAAAACATGATTTTGATCGCCATTTTGATTTTGCTTCAGGTTGCATTAACTTCATTTACAATTAAATTTACCTCATTGCATTATTATATTGTGCCTTTTGCGCTTTTGCCGGTTATGGTTCGCGTGTTTTTCGATTCGCGAACGGCATTATTTGCACACATTATCACTGTTTTAATTATCTCATTAATGGTCGATAATTCATTCCAGTTTATTTTATTGCAAATATTCATCGGAATGGTGGCTGTTTCGAGTTTGAAAGACATGACTCAAAGATCACAGTTGGCACAAACATCGCTTTATATTTTTCTTAGTTATGCTTTGATTTATATTGCATTCGAATTTATATCCGAAGGCGATTTAAGCAGAATTCACTGGCAACCTCTGACTCATTTTGCCATTAGTTCAGTATTTCTACTATTCGCTTATGTATTAATTTATATTTTCGAAAAGATTTTCGGGCTCATCTCGGCTGTAACATTGGTAGAGCTAACCAATGTAAATAACGATTTGATGATGCTTTTTGCCGAAAAAGCACCCGGAACATTTCAGCACACATTGCAGGTATCCAATTTAGCTACCGAAGCAGCAAAAAAAATCGGTATAAATAGTCTTTTGGTTCGTACCGGCGCTTTGTATCACGACATTGGGAAAATGAAAAATCCTGATTATTTTACTGAAAATCAGATGGGTGGAAAAAATCCATTATTAGATTTGGATTACGAAGCAGCAGCTCGAATAATTGTTAAACATGTGATGGATGGTGTAGAAATTGCTAAAAAAAATCATCTTCCCGAGCAAATTATTCATTTTATTACCACACATCATGGCAAGAGTAAAACTAAATACTTTTACAATTCCTACATAAACGATTTTCCGGATAAAATACCGAACGATGAAGCTTTTACATATCCCGGACCATTGCCCGACAGTAAAGAAACTGCCATTTTAATGATGGCTGATGCAGTAGAAGCACGTTCGCGCAGTTTAAAAAATTATACCATAGAAAGCATAGATCAAATGGTTGATAGCATGATTGACAGCCAGATAGCTGATGGTCAGTTTAAAGATGCGCCGATAAGTTTCAGGGATGTGGAGACTGTAAAAAATGTATTTAAAGAAAAAATAAAAAATATGTATCATTCCAGAATTGTGTATCCGGAATTGAATAAGAAAATATAGAACAAAGAGCAAAGAACAAAGAATAAAGACTAAAGAACTTGGCTGAAATCTTTGTTCTTCGCTCTTTGCTCTATTCAAAACGATTGCCGGAAACTGCAACCATTTTTCCATTCGCTACATCCGTAAGCTTTATTACCCTTTATAATTGTGCCCTTTCCACAAACCGGGCAAGAAGTACCGATAATTGATTTTTCGTCGCTGAGTACAATTCCGGTTGTAGTAAAAGTTCGGCGGTTATCACTTTTAACATTGAAAACAATCTGGCGTAGCATCTCCTTCAATTCTTCCAAAAATTCTTTGGCTTCATATTCGCCACGTTCTATCTGACGGAGTTTTTTTTCCCAGCGTCCTGTAAGTTCTGCAGATTTAAGCAGCTCTTCCTGAATGGTCTGAATTAATTCCACACCGGTATTTGTTGCTATCAGATTTTTCCGCTCCTTACGAATATAATCGCGTTTAAAAAGGGTTTCGATTATGGCAGCTCGTGTCGAAGGCCGTCCGATACCGTTTTCTTTTAATACATCGCGCAGTTCGTCGTTATCAACTAATTTACCGGCAGTTTCCATGGCCCGCAGCAAAGTAGCTTCGGTGTAAGGCTTTGGAGGCGAAGTCCATTTTTCAGCTAAAATTGGTTCGTGAGGACCACTTTCGCCCTTCACAAACAACGGTAACGTTTTCTCATCTTCTTCCTGTTCTTTTTCTTCTTCAGTTTTTACTTTTTCGAACACCACGCGCCAACCCGGATCAAGAATTTGTTTACCGGTAACCTTAAATTCCACTTTCTCCACTTCGCCCAAAACGGAGGTTGTGGATATTTTACATTCGGGATAAAAATTGGCAATAAACCGGCGTGCAACCATATCAAACACACGCTTCTCGTTGTCGTTCAGCGCAGTAGGATGAACGCCTGTAGGAATAATTGCATGGTGATCGGTCACTTTTGTGTTATCAAAAACTTTCTTTGTTTTCGGTATTTTTGCGGTAAGCAGAGGTTGAGTAAGCAATTCGTACTCTTTCAATCCCTTCAGAATATCAGGAATTTTCGGGTACATATCGTCGCTCAGATAAGTGGTATCGACACGTGGATAAGTTGTGACCTTCTTTTCGTAAAGTATTTGAATCAACTTCAAAGTTTCGTCGGCCGAAAAACCAAATTTTTTATTGCATTCAACCTGTAACGATGTAAGGTCAAAAAGTCGTGGAGCCGATTCGGTTCCTTTTTTAGTTGAAATATCTGTTACAAGAAAATCAGCTGATTTTACCTTTTCTAAAAATTCGGTTCCTTCTTCAACACTCGAAAATCGTCCTTTTGTAGCCGAAAAAATAGTATCGCGATACAGGGTTTTCAATTCCCAATACGCTTCAGGTTTGAAGTTTTCAATCTCAAGCTGACGATTGACAATCAATGCTAGCGTAGGTGTTTGAACCCTGCCAATGGAAAGCACCTGACGATTTTTGGCATATTTTAGTGTATAAAGTCTCGTTGCATTCATTCCCAACAACCAATCACCAATGGCACGTGAAAGTCCGGCTTCGTACAAATGTTGAAATTCGCTCTGATCTTTGAGTTTCGAAAAACCTTCCCGAATCGCTTCTTCTGTAAGTGACGAAATCCAGAGTCGTTTCACCGGACATTTGCACAATGCTTTTTGCATCACCCAGCGTTGAATCAATTCGCCTTCTTGTCCGGCATCACCACAATTCACCACCTCATCGGCCTTCGCCATCAACGTTTCGATCACTTTGAACTGTTTCAGAATACCACTGTCATTCATCACTTTAATGCCGAATCGCTGCGGAATCATTGGTAATTGACTGAGTGCCCATGCTTTCCAATCGGGTGTATACTCGTGCGGTTCGAGCAAGCCGCAAAGATGACCGAAAGTCCAGGTAACCTGATATCCGTTTCCTTCTATATAGCCGTCTTTTCGGGTTTTCGCACCCAGAATTTCGGCAATATCGCGCGCTACACTTGGTTTTTCGGCAATACAAACAATCATAATTTATGTGTGGGTGTTGAAATTCAATGTGTTGGATTGAACAGAATATTTAGTTTTACTTTGGGCAAATGTACTTAAATTTATTCTTTTCTTAGCTCTTAAATTCCGGTATTTTGAAAAAAGGTTTTCACAAATTTGAATTAAATTTTTAGCATAAAAAAAGTTTACTGTATTAGGTTACAGTAAACTTTTTTAAAAAATTCATGAAATAAAAAAGTTTAATATTTTTATTCCGATATTATCAAAATAAAAAAATGTAGGTTTAAAATAATTGTAAAAAAAATTTAAAATCTTCAACCCCGACAGTTACCTGATAGCAATCGGAAGGGGCAAATTTTCAAATTAACATTCTCCTTCGTATGAAAAAATTATTTATATCCCTGTTCGTGCACACTTGATACCGACCGACCTGAAGGATCGTTCAGGTTTTTGAAAGCTGCATCCCATTCCAAAGCAATTGGCGTGCTACAAGCCACCGAAGGCACTGAAGGAACACATTTCGAAGCTGCTTCTGATGGGAAGAAATCAGTAAAGATTGTACGATAATAATATTCTTCTTTATTCATAGGCGGATTCACCGGATATGTTTCATTTACTTTTGTCATTTGTTCATCAGTCACCTGACTGCTGGTCAATTCGCGTAAAGTGTCAATCCAGTTATAGCCCACACCATCCGAAAATTGTTCTTTCTGACGCCATGTAACACTTTCGGGAAGATATTCTTCGAATGCTTTACGAAGAATCCATTTTTCCATTTTTCCATTGCCAGCCATTTTATCTTTCGGATTCAAACGCATGGCTACATCCATAAATTCTTTGTCGAGGAACGGAACACGTCCTTCTACACCCCACGAAGCAAGTGATTTATTGGCACGCAAACAATCGTACAAATGAAGTTTATCGAGTTTACGAACCGTTTCTTTGTGGAATTCTTCGGCATTTGGCGCTTTATGAAAATACAAGTAACCTCCGAAAATTTCATCAGCTCCTTCGCCCGAAAGCACCATTTTTACACCCATTGATTTGATAAAACGTGACAAAAGATACATTGGCGTACTTGCCCGAATCGTCGTAACATCATAAGTCTCAACATGATAAATCACATCACGCACTGCATCAAGGCCTTCTTGTACGGTGAAGTGAATTTCGTGGTGAATAGTTCCGATATGGTCGGCTACTTTACGTGCAGCAATAAGGTCGGGCGAACCGATCAAACCTACTGCAAAAGAGTGAAGTTGAGGCCACCATGCATCTGTAACATTGCCCGATTCGATACGTTTAGCGGCATATTTTTTGGCAATAGCCGAAATAACTGAAGAATCAAGACCTCCCGAAAGCAAAACGCCATAAGGAACATCGGTCATCAACTGGCGTTCAACAGCTGCTTCGAGTGCATCACGAAGCTCACTTATACTCGATTCGTTATCTTTTACAGTTTCGTAATTCATCCATTCACGAATGTACCATTGAGTTGGTTTTCCGTCCGGACTGTAATAAAATTGTCCGGGAAGGAATTCTTCAATTTCAGTACAATAGCCTTCAAGGGCTTTAAGTTCAGAAGCTACATAATAAGTTCCATCCTTGTCCCAGCCCTGATAGAGCGGGATAATACCAATATGATCACGACCGACCATAAAAATATCTTTTTCGATATCATACAATGCGAAAGCAAAAATACCGTTCAGGTCTTCCAGAAAATCAGGACCTTTTTCACGATAAAGTGCTAATATTACCTCACAATCCGATTTGGTAAGAAATTCATATTTCCCTTCGAATTGTTTTCTGATTTCCTGATGATTATAAATTTCGCCATTTACAGCTAAAACGAGTTTACCATCTTTACTGAATAAGGGTTGCTTTCCTGATTCAGGGTCAACAATTGATAAACGTTCGTGAGCAAGAATGGCTTTATCATTCGCAAAAATACCTGACCAATCCGGTCCGCGATGACGAATTTTTTTCGACATTTTTAAAACCTGAGGACGCAAAACCTGAGAAGATTGTTTTATATCAAATGCACATACTATTCCACACATAGTTTTTATTTTAAGAGTTTCATGTTTCGTGTTCCGGGTTTAAGATTCTGTTTTCTACTTAAAAAAACACGAAACATGAAACCCGGAATTATTAATTTTTTTATAGTGATTTATGTATATCTTCGGCCACTTTACGACCAAGAGCAATTGCACGAACCACAAGACTTGCTCCGATAGCAGCATCTCCTGTTGCAAAAACCTTAGCTACAGAGCTTTTGCTTTGTGCATCGACAGCCACATTTCCGCGTCCATCAAATTTCACCCCTAACTCAGTCAATAATCCATCCTGAATTGGATGTACAAATCCTAATGCAAGAAATACCAAATCGGCTTTAATGGTTTCGATTTTGCCGGTTGGTTTCATTGCAAAACGTCCCGTTTCATCTTTTGCCCATTCTACTTCTTCTACAATTACTTCTGTAACTTTACCGTTCACACCCTTAAACTGATTGGTATTCAGGCTCCAACGACGTGTACAACCTTCTTGATGCGAACTGGAAGTTTTAAGAATATTTGGATAATAAGGCCACGGGGTATCCGGATTTTTGCCTACCGGTGGTTGAGGTAAAATCTCAATCTGAGTCACTTTTGCAGCACTCTGACGGATTGAAGTCCCTACACAGTCGGAACCGGTGTCGCCACCGCCAATTACCAATACATGTTTGTTTTTGGCATTGATAATTTTATTATCCGCAACTATTTCGCCCATAATCAGCTGATTTTGCTGGCTGAGAAATTCCATAGCAAAATGGATTCCTTTAAGCTCACGACCTTCAGGCTTAATATCGCGGGGATGACCGGCACCAATTGCTATACATACCGCATCGTACGTTTTCATGATTTCGGCACCCGAAATATCTTTACCAACTTCAACATTTGGTTTAAAAATAATTCCTTCTTCTTCCAACTGATTCAATCTTCGGTCGATAATATTTTTATTCAGTTTGAAGTTTGGAATACCATAACGCATCAATCCACCCAGACTGTTATCTTTTTCGTAAATAACAACTGTGTGACCCTTGCGGTTTAACTGTTGCGCGGCAGCAAGCCCGGCAGGTCCTGAACCGATAACAGCAATTTTCTTTCCTGTTCGTGTTTTGGGCGGAAGTGCCTTTATCAAACCTTCAGTAAAACCGATTTCGGTAACAGAACATTCATTTTCGCGAATGGTAACCGGTGCTTCGTGAAGTGTAAGCACGCATGATTTTTCGCATGGCGCCGGACAAATGCGTCCGGTGAAGTCTGGAAAGTTATTTGTTTCGTGCAAAGATTCAACGCCTTCTTTCCATTTTCCTTTGTAAATCAAATCCTGCCACTCCGGCATTTTATTTCCGAGTGGACATGCCCAATGGCAAAATGGTATACCGCAATCCATACAACGCGAAGCCTGCAGTTTCCGATCTTCGCGATTTAAAGTTTGTTCAACTTCCCCGAAGTCGTAAATACGTTCGTTTATCGGACGATAACCAGCCTCTTTACGGGGTATATTTATAAATGCTTTAGGATTTCCCATATTTGATAGAAGAACCCCTAACCCCTAAATGGGGTATTAGGTTCGTTTTTTGGTGTTTATTTCTTTAAATTTTATTGCTTCGTGTTTCTATTTTCGTGTTTCGTGTTCTTTTTTAACCTGAAACACGAAACCTGAAACGATTAATAGTCACGTTCTACCTGTGCGATTTTTTTGTTAATAGCCTCCATTTTTTCCTCTTGCAGAACTTTTTTGTATTCAATTGGAACAACTTTAATAAATTTGTCTACATAGAATTTCCAATCATCAAGAATCTTTTTCGCAAGTTCGCTATTGGTATATTTGTAATGATTTTCGATAAGTCCTTTCACTTCTTTACTGTCATGACTGTCTTCAATCAACGATAATTCAACCATTTCCATATTACAGAAGAAATCGAAATCGCCCGTTTCGTCGAGTACATACGCTACGCCACCACTCATACCGGCGGCAAAGTTGCGTCCTGTTTTTCCTAAAACTACCGTGCGTCCACCGGTCATATATTCACAACAATGGTCACCGGCACCTTCTACAACAGCTGTTGCACCGGAGTTACGCACACAAAAACGTTCGCCCACCACACCGTTTATATAAACTTCGCCGGAAGTTGCACCGTAAAGTATTGTATTTCCGGCAATAATATTGTCTTCGGGTTTGAAAGTGCTTTCAACCGGAGCTTTAACCACAATTTTACCTCCCGAAAGTCCTTTTCCAACATAATCGTTTGCTTCTCCAATCAATTCGAAAAATACGCCTTTGCTGAGGAATGCTCCGAAACTTTGTCCGGCTGAACCGTTGAAACAAGCTTTGATTGTATCGGCCGGCAAACCAATTTGTCCATATCTTTTGGCAATTTCACCCGAAAGCATGGCACCCACTGTACGGTCAGTATTCTTAATTTTATATTTCATTTCCACTGGCATACATAAATCCAATGCCGGTAACGATTTCTTAATCAATTCACGATCAAGCACTTTATCAATTTTATGATCCTGATCTTTTATGTGACGTAAGGCCACTGATTTATTTTGAGCAGGAACAAAAAGAATTTTTGCTAAATCAACCTTTTTAAGTTTGCTGCTACCGCTAATATTTTTACGATGAAGTAATTCGGCATGACCAATAATTTCATCAAGACTACGATAGCCCAATTGAGCCAAATGTTCGCGAACATCCTCGGCTATAAATTGGAAAAAGTTGACAAGATATTCATGTTTTCCTGTAAAATGTTTTCTCAAAACTTCGTCCTGCGTGGCGACACCAACCGGACAGGTATTTAAATGACATTTACGCATCATTACACAACCCAAAATAAGCAAAGCGCTGGTTGCAAATCCATATTCTTCGGCTCCGAGCATTGCAGAAATTACAATGTCGCGACCCGTTTTAAGTTGCCCATCAGCCTGAAGACGAATCTGACCACGTAAATTATTGAGCACCAAAGTTTGTTGAGTTTCAGCCAATCCTATTTCCAACGGAAGTCCGGCATGTTTAATCGAACTTGATGGGCTGGCTCCGGTTCCACCTTCGGCACCACTAATCAGAATCAAATCGGCTTTGGCCTTAGCCACTCCGGCGGCAATGGTTCCAACTCCGGTTTCTGATACCAATTTTACACTAATGATTGCTGTAGGATTGATATTTTTCAAATCGAAAATAAGTTGCGCCAAATCCTCGATGGAATAAATATCGTGATGCGGTGGGGGCGAGATCAAACCCACACCGGGCACGCTGTGACGCAAGCGACCAATGTAGTTGGACACTTTGCCGCCGGGCAGTTGTC
>JAKLIM010000009.1 GCA_022709605.1 Bacteroidota bacterium
GGCTGAATTAGATATCAAATAGTAAGGTTAAAAAGTTATTCAATATTAAAAATCCCCCTTTAGTGGGTTAGATGGCAATTATGTTTGAAATAAAAGATGAAAATTTCGTATTAGATGGTAAAAAAGTTTTTTTGAATTCGGGTGAAATTCATTATTTCAGAATAAAAAAAGAACTTTGGGATGAGCATTTAAAATTGGCTAAGGAAGCCGGTTTAACTACGGTAAGTACGTATGTACCATGGGCATGGCACGAACCGGAAGAAGGTCAATTTGATTTTGACGGACATAGCTGTGCTGAACGCGATTTGTTGGGTTGGATCAGGAAATGCAAAGAGCACGATTTGTTTTGTGTACTCAAACCAGGTCCTTTTATCTTAGCAGAATATCGCGGTGCAGGTTTACCCGATTGGTTTTTAGATAAATATGTTCCTGAAGTAAAAATGCACAACAGCAAAGGTGAACCTCTCAGCGGCGATGGTGTAAGCTTGTTTCATCCGACTTATTTGGAGAAAGTTCAGTGTTGGTACAATCAAATAATGCCATTAATAGCTTTACAGGAGTACGGAAAAGGTGGTCCGGTGATTTTGATGCAAATTTGTAACGAAATTGGCGTATTCTCATGGTTAGCACATCAGGCCGATTACAATGAAGAAACCCGGATAAGATTTATTGCGTATCTGAACGAAAAAAACAGCGATATAAACCATTGGAATAATAATTGGGAAACAAATTACCTGACTTTTGAAGATATTCAGCTTCCTCCCGATGGACGAGAACCATACAAATCGGTTTCCGATAGAGGCAGAGATTATGAATGGACGATGTTTTGGAGGCGATATTATGCCGATTATTTGAAAATGTTGACAAAAATGGCACGTGATTTAGGTGTTACGTTGCCGTTTTATCATAATCTTCCGGGTTGGATTTACGGCAATGGCTATGAGTTTCCGGTGAATATTACCATGTACGAAGATTTGTTTGGTGACCGCAGCGACATAATTTTTGGCGTGGACCATATTCCGGAGTTTATGTCGTACCGCAACCTGCACGACGACCGAATTATCAACGATATTACCAATGCCATGCAGGGAAATAAACCACTGTTTGCTGCTGAATTTCAATGTGGTTCGCGCGAATATCACGTAGTCCCTAATCCTTTGGAAATGGAACTTTTCTACAAGGCAAGTGTGGCAAACGGACTTACGGGTTGGAATTATTATATGTTTTCGCAGGGAAGAAACCCCGAAAGAAAAGGGTACAGCGGCTCCACTTTTTATTGGTTTAATCCGCTGACTCCCGAAGCCGAAAAAACATCAGCATATCCATTGGTGCAACGCATGAGTAAAATAATCAAAACTTCTGAAAACATTATTTTAAATGCAAAACGTATTGCAGAAGTTGGTGTGTTATTTTATCCGCCCTATTATGCCACCGAGCTCGAAAGACCTGTGGATGCAGCGAGTGAGCTGATTTTCAACTTTTCAGCCATTCGCAGAGGAGCTTATTTCGATGGATTGCTGAAAGCCTTGCAGGTGTTGAACGTGGATTACGATATGTTGGATTTGAATAAATCTGCTTCTGGTTGGACGAAATATAAACAAATTTGGGTATTCAGTACTGATGAAATGAACGCACCGGAGCAACAAAAAATCGTTGATTACCTCAAAATCGGTGGGAATATTGTTCTTTATCCCAATATGCCTGTTCGCGAAATGAACGGAGCGCCTTGTACCATTATTCGTGATGCTGTGGGTGTGAAACCGGTAGGAACAGATGCATTTGATTCGGCATTGATTGATGTGCTTGGATTAAAAGATATTAAATGCGCCAATCCGCAGATGGTTTATAATGCTGACGATTTAATAGACGCCGAAATTATTTCCCGAAATATCAGAGGAAAAATTGTTGGTTTCAGCAAAAAAATCGGAAACGGAACATTTTCACACATTGGAACCTGGTGGGGATTTGATACTGAAGCACATAAAGATGTGTATAAAAAATTACTTAAACTTTCGGATGCCAACTTATACAAAGCTGAATCGGATAATTATTTTGTAAATGTGCGTGAACGCTTTACAACTGAGGGCGATGCCATGTTATTTGTAGGCAATTATTATAACGAAGAGCATTCCGTATCAATTACTTACACGCATCCTGCTACGGGTGAAATGGTGAAAATGCCTATCAGTGCAGAAAAGATGGAAATGCCAAATTTGTATGCAATTTTATGCCCGATAGGATTAAAATTGAGCGAAAACATTCAACTTTTACATACAACTTCGGATGTGTTGAATGTTGAAAAATCAGGAAATGAGTGGATAATTCAACTTTTTGGTCACCGCGATTTGTTGGGAGAATTTGTGTTGGAAGGCGATGGAATTCAAGACATTAGTTTGGTGTATAGTGATGAAATTTTAACTCAATTCAACTTTGTGGAAAATAAATTGCTTGTTACCTATAAACATTTACATAAAAAAGATTTTAAATTGAAAATTGTCGGAAAAAATAATTCAGATTTCAAATGAAACTAACAAATGCTAACGGATTAACATTCAGTTTCTTAGGAAACGGAAATGTTCAAAATATCGACACGGATAAAATCAGAGTCAATTTAAAATCGGGCAATCTTTTTGCACAACCCGGAACACAAATTTTTTTACGCAGCCTGAGTGAAAATAATATTGAGTTTACATCTTTATTGGGAAAAGGAAATGAAATAACTTTTTCGGATAATCATTTTTTCTCAAAAGGAGTGTGGAAAGGATTGGAATATATATGTTCGCTTCAACTATCTGAAAAAAGTTGTTCCTGGCAATGGAAAATCGATGTTACCAATAAATCGGCTGAAAATGTGGAGTTGGATGTGGTTTTGATGCAGGAAGTTGGCTTAAAAAACCTAAACGATGGTTTAGTAAACGAATATTATGTGGCGCAATACCTGGAACGAATGCTTTTGGACGATCCAAAACACGGAACTGTAGCAGTTTGCCGTCAAAACACAAAAGAAGCCACCGGTTATCCCTGGTTGATGATGGCAAGTTCAGGAAATGCCGTTTCAGGTTTAACCGACGGGATGCAGTTTTATGGAAATTCCTATCGCGCAACTGCAATTCCCGAAGGATTGTTTCAGCCGGAACTTGGTGGAAACTGTGCAGGCGAATCGCCAATTATTGCTTTGCAGGAAAAACCTTTTGAATTACAAAGCAATGAAAATAAAACCGTTACATTTGTTTCTACTTATGTTTCAAATCATACTGAAGCTACTTCCGATAAGGATCTGGCAATTTTAAATGAAGTAATTGGTGAATTTTCAGAAACAAAATATCCGGCACAAAAAAACCTGACAAAAACTAAACAGAATTTATTTGAAATTGCACCGCTTTTTCCTTCTGCCGATTTGACCGAAACTGAAATAGAACAATATTTTGGCAAGGAAATCAGATTGAAAGAACAAAAAGAGCATCAAATCTTATCATTCTTTGCTGCTGATAACAAACATGTGATTTTAAAGGCAAAAGAAATGTTGGTTGACAGACCTCATGCACACATTATGCAGGCTAATTTGGCTGATGTTCCTACCGAAGAAACACTTTCGACCACTTGTTTTGCTACGGGAGTTTTCAACTCGCATATTTCGCAGGGAAACACCAATTTCAATGTGTTTTTATCCATTAATACCAGTCAGTTTAATGCTAATTTAAATTCAGGTCAACGAATTTTTGTAGAAATTGATGGCGATTTTTACTTGCTGGGCATTCCTTCCGCCTTCGAAATGGGCTTAAATTCATGTCGTTGGATTTACAAATGGAATGAAACTATTTTGGAAGTAAAAACAGAAACCTATATCAAATCGCCGGTTGTTCAATTGACATTCAATGTATTAAGTGGAAAAAAAGTCCGGCTCATTCTTACACACGACTTCGATAAAGTAAATACATGGAATTTAGCTCAACTTGGTAGCGGAGAGTTTGAAGCAAAACCTACGCCGGATTCAATGATTTCTGAAAAATTCCCACAAGCGGATTTCAGAATTATTGTTGAAAATCCGGAAGGATTGAAAAATTCTATTCAGAATCAATTTTCGTATGGACTGGACGATTTATTTGTGATGGAAACTGCCCCGACTTCACACTTTAAAATGAGTTTTGTTGGTGAAGTAAAAGAAAGATTTAATATTGAGAACATTAAAAACGAAGATTTAAATTATTCAGGAACACGATTTTGGACTGAGTTAAGCAATCAATTTAAATTGCAATCTTCCGGGAAAGATATTGTTGCCATCAACGAAATTTTGCCCTGGTACGGCATGAATGCCATCACGCATTATCTTACCCCTTATGGCCTGGAACAATTCAGTGGAGCAGCCTGGGGAACACGTGATGTGTCGCAGGGACCGATTGAATTTTTGCTTTCACTCGAAAAGTTTGAAGCTGCCCGCAAAGTGTTATTGACCATTTTTGCCAACCAAAATCCGGTTGGAGATTGGCCTCAGTGGTGGATGTTCGATAGTTACAGCCACATCCGCGCCGGCGATTGCCATGGAGATGTGTATTATTGGGTGATCATCTCGTTGGCAAGTTATGTGAAAGTAACCGGTGATGTAAAGGTTTTGGATGAAAAAGTGCCTTACTTTGGTGGAACTGATCTCTTCTCTGTGAACGAACATGTTGAACTTTTAATCAAAATGATTGAAGATTCGTACGTTGGTGAAACAGCTTTAGTTCCTTTCGGTGGAGGCGATTGGAACGATTCACTACAACCAAAAAACGAAGAGTTGGCGAAGCGATTAATCTCGAGCTGGACGGTTGAAATGAATTATCAGGCATTCAGCGATTATGTGGAAGTGTACGAAAAAGCCGGAAATTTGCAACGAGCCAATGAATTGAGTGAAGTTGTAAAGAAAATTAAAGCTGATTTCAATCAATATTTAGTGAAGGACAATGTGGTGGCAGGTTATGGATATGTGGAAGATGATGGAAAAATTAGTGTTTTACTTCATCCAACAGATACGCGTACCGGTATTAAATACAGCCTGTTACCCATGGATCGTGGAATTTTGAGCGGAATTTTCACAAAAGAGCAGGCGGAATTTCATCAAATTATAATTGATAAACACTTAAAAGGACCCGATGGTGCACGATTAATGGATAAACCCTTAAAATACAAGGGAGGTATTCAGGAAATTTTCCAGCGTGCGGAAAGCAGTACATTCTTTGGACGCGAAATCGGTTTAATGTATATCCACGAACACATTCGTTATGCTGAATCGCAAGCTGTTTTAGGAAAAGCCGATGAATTTGTAAAAGCATTGCGACAGGCAATACCTGTAAATTACAAAGACATTGTTCCGAATAGTAACTTGCGTCAGGCCAACTGTTATTATTCAAGCAGCGATGTAACGTTTAAAACCCGGTACGAAGCGGATGAAAAATACTATGATATTATTACGGGAAAAATGCGTGTTGATGGTGGTTGGCGGGTTTACTCAAGTGGACCCGGAATTTATGTGAGCTTGATTATCAAAAAGTTAATCGGGTTTCGTGCATTCAATGATTATGTGGTCATCGATCCGGTACTTACAAATGATATGGACAATCTGAAAGCATCGTTTAAGTTTAAAGGCTTTAATTTACATTGGAACTTCATGGTAAAATCAGGAAATTATACACCAAAAAACATTATTGTAAATGGAATAAAAATTCCTTACGAAATGGAAACTAATCCATATAGAACTGGTGGTGTCATCATTCAAATGATAAAGTTCTTAAGCTTTTTGAAATCAGGTGACAATGAAATAATTGTAATGATTTAATTGTAGAAAAATCAGGTTCTTTATGCAAAAATATCAATGTATTTATAGTCTGATTTTAAAAAATATTATTAAACAAAGTTGATGTATATAATGTTATATATCAATATATTGACACTAAATAATTTCTTTTGTAGGGTTATAATAGGGTATCCCTTTTTTAAGTAGGGTTCTTAATGGGGCTAATAATTTGTTCAAACTTATAATTAACACTTTCTTTGCAGAGTTAAATCTGATAGTAATGAAAAAAAATCTTCTAATATTGATTTCAATTGTTCTGATTTTTTCTAGTTTCAAAAAATCGAACGTAGATGAACAACCCGATCAGAGGGTTGATTCAGTTTTGCGTTTAATGACTATCGACGAAAAAATTGGTCAATTGGTATTGTATTCGAGCAGTTGGGATATTACCGGTTCAACGATAAAAGAAGATTATATTGATGATATTAGAAAAGGTAAATGCGGAAACATATTTAATGCGCATACAGTTGCTTTTGTAAGCAAACTTCAAAAAATTGCCGTTGAAGAGTCACGCATGAAAATTCCTTTGCTATTTGGATACGATGTAATCCATGGTCATAAAACTATTTTCCCAATTTCGTTGGGCGAATCTGCTTCCTGGGATATGGAGGCTATTGAAAAAGGAGCACGCGTAGCTGCTATCGAATCAGCAGCATCGGGTTTAAACTGGACTTTTGCCCCCATGTGCGATATTTCTGTCGAGCCGCGTTGGGGTCGTGTTTCGGAAGGTGCCGGTGAAGATCCGTTTTTAGGATCAAAAATAGCAGAAGCCCGCGTCCGTGGTTTTCAGGGCACGAACAATAATCTATCCGACTCGCTCACCATTCTTGCTTGCGTGAAGCATTTTGCAGCCTATGGAGCACCTCAAGCCGGTCGCGATTATAATACTGTGGACATGTCGAAACGTGTTTTTTTAGAAACTTATCTTCCTCCCTATAAAGCAGCAATTCACGCAGGTGCCATGAGTATCATGACTTCCTTTAACGAATTAGATGGTGTTCCTTCTACCGGAAACAAATATTTACTCACAGATTTGCTTCGCAATGAATTGGGTTTCACTGGTTTTGTAGTTACTGATTATACGTCCATCAACGAAATGGTTAATCACGGTGTGGTTGCCAATGAAGATGAAGCCGGATTACTTGCAATAAAGGCAGGTGTTGATATGGATATGCAAGGTGAAGTTTATTCAAAGTACTTGAAAAAGCAAGTAGAAAATGGATTGGTGGATGTGAAATTGATTGACGATGCCGTTCGCAGAGTGTTACGTGTGAAGTTTATGCTGGGATTATTTGATGATCCGTATAAATATTGCAATCCAACTCGCGAAAAAAGATTGATTTATGCACCCGAACATTTGAATGCAGCATTGGATGTGGCCAAAAAGTCAATCGTATTACTTAAAAATGAAAACCAGGTTTTACCATTGAGAAAGGGCGAAAAAATAGCTGTTATTGGTGAATTAGCTGATTCAAAACGTGATTTATTAGGCTCATGGAAAGCTGCAGGAGATTGGAAATTTATGAAGTCAATTTTGGACGAACTAAAAGAATACAACGGCGCACAAAATGTGATCTATGCTGAGGGTTGTAAAAAAATGGGCGAGGACAGAAGTGGCTTTTCAAAAGCAATGGCTACAGCCCGCAAAGCAAGTAAAATAGTGCTGGTAATTGGCGAAGATGCTGAATGGTCTGGCGAAGCTGCAAGCAGAACAAACATTAATATTCCGGGAGTTCAAACAGAATTGCTCAAACAATTGAAGACCCTGAATAAACCGATTATTCTTGTTTTAATGAATGGTCGTCCACTTGTTTTATCCAAAGAAAATGAATTGGCTGACGCAATGTTAGAATCCTGGTTCCCGGGAACTATGGGCGGAAAAGCCATTACCGAAGTGCTTTTTGGTGAATACAATCCCTCCGGAAAACTAACCATGACTTTCCCTCTGAATTTGGGTCAGGTTCCAATTTATTATTATGCAAAAAATACCGGACGTCCTATTTATATCGAAAATCCGAAATATAAATCGCGCTATATTGATAGTCCAAACGATCCGCTTTTTCCATTCGGATATGGATTAAGTTATACAACGTTTAAATATTCCGAAATTAAACTTTCGTCAAATGAACTTACAGATAAAGGCGAATTAAAAGCAAGCGTAACAGTGAAAAATACCGGAACTTATGATGGCGAAGAAGTGGTTCAATGTTATGTTCGTGATTTGGTGGGCAGTGTTACACGACCTGTAAAGGAACTCAAAGGTTTTGAAAAAATTGCATTAAAAGCCGGTGAAAGTAAAACGGTGACATTTACAATAACACCGGAAATGCTCGCTTTTCACAGGTTAGATATGAGTTATGGCACAGAACCGGGTGATTACAAACTATTTATCGGAGGAAATTCGAGAGATGTACAAGAAGCAAATTTTAAACTTAAATAATAATAAAAATCAGAAAGAAAATTTCAAAATACGCAACATGAAAGAATTGATAAGAATTATTTTAAATTCAATATTTATTACTATGACTTTAACTGCACAGGAATAAATTGTGGTAATAAGAGTTGTAAATGTTTATAGACGTGTGAATTATATAAGATTTTTCAGATTTTTTGTAACAATCAACTATTTCAAAGTATTTATTTTTGTAATATAATACATAAACTTTAATCATAAATTTAAAAATACAGAAACCGCTTTAAATCACTATATCATGAGAAAACTAACGATTATTTTTTTATCACTACTGATTATTCTTGTTCCGCTCATGGCACAGGAAAAATTGACAATTAAAGGAACTATTAAAGACAAAGTTACCAATGAAACCCTAATTGGAGCAAATGTAAAGGTGATTGGAACTTCACTTGGTACAATTACTGACTATGATGGGAATTATCAGTTAAATGATATTCCAAAAAATAGTATTGTAATTTTTAGCTATATTGGTATGTCTTCGCAAGAAAGAGAAATTAAATCAAGTGGAGTTGTTAATATTTTTCTTGATTCCAATACAAAAGATTTGGAAGAAATTGTGGTAGTTGGATATGGAACTTCACGTAAACGCGACCTTACCGGTTCCATAGTTTCTATAAGTGGCGAAAGTTTAAAGACCTCGCCGGATCACAATCCCGTGAAATCATTACAAGGAAAAGTGCCCGGTTTGGTAGTTACCAATAGTGGTGCAGCAGGTAGCAGTCCTGATGTCAAAATTCGTGGTATCGGAACTACTTATTCAGGTACCCAACCTTTATACATTGTAGATGGTATGTTTACAGATAATATTGATTTTGTTAATCCGAATGATATATTATCAACTGAAGTACTTAAAGATCCATCTTCATTAGCAATTTTTGGTGTTCAGGGAGCAAATGGTGTGATTATAATTACTACAAAACGAGCCGATAAAGGTAAAATGACGGTAAGTTACGATGGTTATGTTGGTTCGCAAATGTTGCACAACCGCGATAGAGTAAGTTTGACAAATGCCGATCAGTTTACCCAGCTTTACAACGAACAGTTGAAAAACATGAATCCCGCAGCTACCGAATGGTCGGGCGATTTATTGGGTGGTGGTACCGACTGGCAATCCTATATTTTCCGTCCGGCCATGGTGACAAATCACGGTGTTACAGTGGCAAATTCAAATGAAAAAGCAAACACAGTTTTTTCATTGGGATATTTTCTTCAGGATGGTATTGTAAAATATAATTCCTATCAGCGTTTCAATGCGCGCTGGGCCGGAGATTATCAAATTTCGAAAAAAATTAAAGTAGGTAGCAATATTACCTTGACCCGATGGGATGCCGACCCGTCAGCTGCCAGTGTATCCAATGCAGTACAGGCATTACCAACTTATTCGCCTTATGCACCTTTGGAAGATCATAATGCAGATAATATTGGTTCGTTATATACTCCATCGCCCGGAATTCAAAAAGATGTTGCCAATCCTGTTGCAGTGATGGAAATTAACAAGGGTAACTCCGAAAGTTACGGATATCGTGCTGTGGGAAATGTATATGCAGAAATTAATTTTCTGAAAGATTTTACTTTCAAAGCAGTGGGTTATGGCGATATAGGAGTCAGTTTGGGAAGTTCGTTTACTCCTCGTTTTGATGTAAACAATGCAACTTCTAATTCTTCGCACAAAAGTGAAACAACAAGATTTTCAAGAAACTCGAGCGAATACACTAAATACCAGGCTGATTTTTTATTAAATTACAATAAAAAAATTGACCTGCATCGCATAGGAGCTCTTGTAGGTTATACTGCCCGTATTCAGGAAAGTCAGGGATTTAGTGCTTCAACCGATTCGCTTATCAGCGGTGACACCTGGGTTGTGCCAACTGATTTCTGGATGCTAAGTGCCGGTGCTGATCAAAATCGTGGTAACGGTGACTGGTACTCAGCCGAGGCTTTTACATCGTATCTGAGCAGATTAAATTATTCGTATGCTGATAAATATATTGGTGTATTAACTTTTAGGGCTGATGCATCTTCCAAATTTGCTGAGAATTATCGTTGGGGATTTTTTCCCTCAGTTGGTTTAGCGTGGATGGCTTCCGAGGAAGAATTTTTTGCACCTTTGAAAGAGAAAATTGATTATCTTAAAATAAAAGCTTCGTGGGGTCAATTTGGAAATGATAAAATCGGAAATTACATGATGTATCCGCAAATCAATCCCCGAGGTCAACAAGTGGTTGTAAATGGTGTAACATATTACTTGCCAACACAGGCTAATCACCCCGATACTACATTGCATTGGGAAGTGATTAAAGAATTTGATGCGGGGTTCGAAGCTCAACTCTTTAAAAACCGTATGAAAGTGGAAGTCGATTATTACAATAAACTCACTACAGATATGTTGTCATATCTTGAAACATCGGCTGGTATTAATGATATAGATGTAACAAATATAGGCTCTATAAGGAACAGTGGTTTGGAATTTATCCTTTCGTGGAACGATAAAATTGGTAAATTTAATTACGGAATTAGTCTGAATGGAGCAACTTTGCAGAATGAAGTTATAGCCATTGGAAATGACAATGCCGATATTGTTTCAGGAAAATATCACCGTACTTCAGTAGGTCATTCGGTGGGTGCTATTTACGGCTATGTACAGGAAGGCATTTTCCAGAATCAGGCTGAGATCAGTAGTTATTATCCTGCACCATGGACTTCAAAACCGGGTGATATTCGCTATAAAGATTTAAATGGCGATGAAAAAATAACTTCAGCCGACCGCGATTTCATTGGCCGCACTATCCCAACATTTACTTATGGATTTAGTCTGAATGCAGCGTACAAAAACTTCGATACGAATATTGATTTTAGTGGAGTATATGGTAACGACATTATTAATGCTAAAAAATTACCAACTTATGCACAGTTCAATTTCTATACTACTTCGCTGAATCGTTGGCATGGTGAAGGTACTTCAACTTTTGAACCTTCATTGAATACAGCTCAGGGTCATAATTTCGAATCGTCAACTAATCTACTCGAAAGTGGTGCCTATATGCGTTTACGTTCGGTGCAATTGGGTTATAATTTCTCTCAAAGTTTAATCAAAAAAATCAATTTAACTAAAGTAAGAATTTATGCCAATGCTCAGAATCTACTGACATTCAAACAAAACAGTGGATTTACGCCCGAAATTGGTGGTTCGATTCTTTCAGGATCAATTGATAGCGGTGGAACTTATCCTATCCCAACAACTTATTCACTTGGTTTAACTGTTAACTTCTAAATTATTCAATCATGAAAAAATATATTTTATATATCGCTGTAGTTCTCGTTGGTTTCGGATGTTCCGACGAATTTCTCGAACTTTATCCCAAAGGATATTATCATCCTAAAAACTATACACCCGACCAGAAAATTGATGCCAGTATTTTAGCCGAAGGTAAATTGGCCGAAGCGTATGCCACCTTGAGAGCCTGGGGCTTTCAGTGGGGTGGTTTAGGCATGCATAGTTACACTGCACCGGATGCAGAAAAAGGAAGTACACCGAGCGATGGAGGTGAAGTTTCGCAATTTAAATCGTTGAGTTATACTTCCAGTAACGGTCCGGTAAAAGATTATTATGCAAGCTGTTACACAAGTATTGTGCTTTCGAACGAGGCGCTTGTAATTGCCAATACATTGGCCGATAGTGTTGCCAAAAAGAAGACTTATATTGCGGAAGCATTATTTCTCCGGTCAGTTATGTATTACAGACTTGCTCAGGCTTTTGGTGGGGTTCCTTATATTACAACTGTGCTTGGAGCAAACGATAAAGTTCCTGCACGCTCCACCCGCGAAGAAATATGGAATAATATTGAAAAAGAATTATTGATAGCAATTCCTTTTTTACCAAGTCGTATGATGTTGTCAGCCAGTGGTAACAGTGGCAGAGCTACTCAAAATGCAGCAAGAGCAGTTTTAGCAAAAGTGTATCTGTATCAGAAAAAATGGTCGGATGCAATGGTTCAAACAACAGCAATTATTGGCTCAGGCGATAATAATCTGACTACTCCATACAGCGAAATATTTACTGAGGCAAATGAATATGGACCCGAATCGGTGTTTGAAGTGTTTTGCGAACAAAAACCGACAGATAAAATATATCTCTCAACTCAATATGGTCAAATTCAGGGTATTCGTGGAATTCCAAATTTAGGTTGGGGATTTAACGGTCCGAGTCAGGCTTTAATGGATTCGTACGAAACCGGTGATCCACGCAAAAAAGCAACCATTATTCACGATGGAGATACCATTGAAGGTAAAAAAATTAAAGCCGATGCCGCAGGTTACAAGTACTTTAACAAAAAAGTGTATGTGAGTATAGCTGAGCGTGCACTTTTTGGTCGTTCGGCTGATATTCAGGCATATTGGTTGAATATCCGCTTAATAAGATATGCAGATGTGTTGTTGATGCATGCCGAAGCAGCTTGCGAAATGGGCAATTCAACTGAAGCACTTGCAAAACTCGAAATGGTACGCGAACGTGCCCGTGGTGGAAATGCAAGCATATTACCAAAAATTACAACAACTAATAAGGATGAATTACGAGCAAAAATTCATCAGGAAAGACGCATTGAATTAGCTATGGAATGGGAACGCTTCTTCGATTTGGTTCGTTGGGATGAGGCCAAATCAGCAATAACAGGATTTGTAGTTGGCAAACACGAACTTTTCCCAATTCCACAAACTGAGATAGATAAATCGGAAGGCGCATTAACACAAAATCCGGGGTATTAAAGAGAAAGAGCAAAGAGTAAAGAACAAAGAAAAAAAGACTGACACAAAGTGAAATTATTAAAGAACATACAAATCATAACTTTATTAATCACCCTTCAGGGGTTAGGGGTATTCCTTTTCTCGTGCAAGGATCCGGTTACTCCAACTATTGTGGTGGTTAAAAACGATGAAACTTACTCACCCGAGAAAGTAAAAGGGGTGATGGACGAATGGCAACGAAAAACTTTCAACTATTTTGTAGCAGGTGCTTCGCCTACAGGAATGGCTTATGAGGGCAACGATAGAGGAGATGTTGTCGCAATCGGAGGAAGTGGTTTTGGCGTAATGGCAATTGTTGTAGGCACTGAACGGGGATGGATAACCAGAGAACAATCCACTGCCCAAATGCAGAAAATTGTTCGTTTTTTAGGCAAGGCCGAGCGCTTCAAAGGAGCGTGGTCGCATTGGTACAATCCCGATGGATCTGCGCACCCTTTTGGCGATCAGGTTAAAACCGGCGATTTGATTGAAACTGCATTTATGATGGCCGGATTGTTAGCAGCTGGTGAGTATTATACCGGAACAACTACTGTTGAAAAAGAAATTCGCGATTCGGTTGCTTCGTTCTGGAAAACTATTGACTGGCGTTTTTACGCCGGAAATGACAATGCATTGAATTGGCTGTATTATTCGCAGGACAACCGACTGACCATGCACATCAAAGGCTGGAACGAAGGTCTGATAAGTTATATTCTGGCTTTGGGAGCTCCTGAGCCAATGAATATTTCTTCTGAAGTTTACAATAATGGTTGGTTAAGCAGCGGTGGTATTGTGAACCGTACAGGCAAATTTTATGGTTACGATTTACCATTAGGCGGTTCGTATGGTGGCCCCATGTTTTTTGCACATTATTCATTTTTGGGGTTAAATCCCAATTTAATGGAAGATAATTATGCCAATTATTGGCAGCAAAATGTAGGACATACCATGATAAACAGACATTATTGCGTTTATGAAGCTCCAAAAAACTTTAAATACAGTGAACGCGATTGGGGATTAACTGCATGTTACGGTGGTCGTCCGCCCTGGGGTTATTCAGCCCGTTCGCCACAAAACGATGATGGCGTAATTGCTCCAACAGCAGCTTTGGGATCGTATCCTTACACTCCGTTTTATAGTACACAGGTTTTGTTTCGGCTAGCCGAATATAGCCTGGCGCAAGGAACCTATGGTTTTGCCGATGCATATTCGCCCGAAACTTCTACTTCGGAGAAAAAACACCTGGCGATTGACCAGGGCCCGATAGTGGTTATGATGGAAAACTACCGCAGTGGATTAATCTGGAATTTACTAATGAAAAACCCCGACATTCAAAAAGGGTTATCAAAGGCCGGAATGAAGGTGAAACCTGATTTTAAAGAAGGTTTTCACAAAGCAATTTCGAATACGCAAACAAAAGAATACGATATGATGCGGCATCCGGACAGAAGAAGTTTTGAATTGGAATATTATTTAACTTCTGCCGGAAATACACAGTTTAAAATAAAAAACAACAACGATTCAATACTTAAGGACACAACAATACTTTCAGTAGCAGGCGAAAATATTTTTAAGTTTAATAATTCAAAAGTTATTTTGAATGGAAAACAATACATTGTAACACTTAAATCGCCTGCAAACAAAGAATATTCAATTACAATTCGATTACATTAAACAATTTTATTTTTATTCACCTTTATTAATTAATTTATTATGAAACAACTATTTACTATTTTAGTAATGGCATTTTTTGTAAATGCTTTTACAATGGCTCAGGACAAAGCAACATTTGTTCTCGACGATTTTGAAAACGGATTGGTTAACTTCACCGAAGTGGTTAACATAAATCCTGCAGCTCACTATGATATTGCCGTGGTTGATAATCCTGTAAAAGCAGGGATCAATACCAGTAACAAAGTGTGGGAATGGAAAAGATACGATGCTGAAGCTGATAACAAAGTTTGGGCAGGATTTTATGCAACTCTGAAAACTGAAATACCAAAAGGTTATCACCGTATTGAAATTAAGTATTTGCGTACAAATGCAACATCGCAAATAAAGATTAAACCCGAAGGTGCAGTAAGCAAAGAAATTGGCGCTATGACTCCTGCATCAAAAACGAATGAATGGGAAACAATGGTTTTTGACATTTACACCAATGGGATATTAAACATTCGCACATTCGGATTTTTTCCCGATTTTTACGAACCGATCGATCCTACAGCAAAGGTTTATGTAGATGATATTAAAATTGTTTTCGATCCTACTATTGTACCTCCGGTTGTTCCGACAAAGTTGACAATATTCGACAACAGTGCCAGCGATCGTTTTCACGATCAAAGTTGGTCGTTCAAAAATGCACCAAGTACATTACTTCAGGAACATTGGCAAGCTGCCGGATTACCCGATGGTGATAAACTTCCTTGCGTAACTTCACCTGTAAAATCAGCTACAAATGCGTTGAAATTACAGTGGAAATCGGCTACAGGTGGCGATTGGGCTGCATTGGTTGCTTCGGTTGGCTGGAAAACGTTTGATGCTTCGACTATGACTCATCTGAAATTTTGGGTGAACTCACCGGTAGCATTGTTAAAATCTGCAATGCCAAAATTACACATGGAAGCACATAGCGGTAATCCAAATGCTACAGGTAAAATTGAATTAAGTAATTACCTGACAGACGATTTGGCAGCAAATACATGGACACAAGTAGTTGTTCCATTGGCTGATTTGTGGGCTGTGAATCCATTATTTATTTCAAAAGAAGTAATTAAAGGTGTATTTTTCTCGCAAAATGCTACCGATGATGTGGAACACACATTATATATTGATGAAATAACCCTTGAAAAAGTAACATCGTTATTCACGAATAGTGCAAGCGACCGTTTCCACGATCAAAGTTGGTCATTTAAAAATGCACCGAGTACTTTGGTTCAGGAACATTGGCAAGCTGCCGGATTACCTGATGGTGATAAACTTCCTTGCGTAACCACACCTGTAAAATCTGCTCCAAATGCATTGAAATTACAATGGACTTCGGGTACCGGTGGCGATTGGGCTGCTTTGGTTGCCGGATTAGGCTGGGCAATTTACGATTTATCAGAAATGACACACATGAACCTTTGGGTTAATTCGTCTGCTAATTTAGCTAAAACAGCATTGCCAAAAGTACATTTAGAAGCACATAGCGGCAATCCGAATACAACTGGTAAACTTGAATTAGGAAATTACACCAACGATCTTGTAGCAAATAAATGGACAGAAATATCCATTCCGTTGGCTGATTTTTGGGCATCGAAAGCCGAATTTACTGCAAAAGATGTGGTGAAAGGTTTGTTCTTCTCTCAGAATGCTGCTGATAATGTTAACCACACATTGTTTGTTGACGAAATAAGTTTTGTAAAATCAATAAACACCGGATTGTTTACTCCAAAATCAGTTACCGACATTTCGGCATACTACGCCAATGGTGAGATACGAATTGCAAATTATTCAGGGAATGTACGGGTTATTGACTTGGCAGGTAAAGTAATTGCATCTAAATTAACAACCGATGGTAAAATTGCAATGACTCTTAACAGAGGAATTTATATTGTAACTACTACAACAGGTAATGCTAAATTGATAGTTTATTAAATAGTAAAAATTTTTACTGACTAACTGAAACTTCGTAGTCAGAAATGACTACGAAGTTTTTTTTAATATTAATCTATTATTCACTTTTAAAAAAAAATCACATGAAAAAAAATTATTTACTAATTGTTGCAATTCTTTTTGTCAGTATTGTAAACGCACAAGTAACCAATACTTGTTTATTTGATTTTAGTTATAATCCGGGACAATTGCAGTCTCCTGCCGGATGGAATAATGTTATGTCAAACGGTGATCAGGATTTTACCGATAACAATGGTGTGGTAATCGGACACTTAGTGTCAACAGGTTGGACATCAGCCAATACTTCGGGGACGCTCGCACCAACAGCACCTGCAATTAATGATTTTCCAACTCTCACTCAAACTCAGGATAATATTTATGGCCAAAGTGGTGGAACAGGCACAATTACACTTTCCGGATTAAATTCATCCAAGTATTATTCATTCACTGTTTTCGGCTCCAGAGCAGGAGTTACAGATAATCGTGAAACAACCTATACATTTACAGGTTTAAATACAGGTAGTGCTTCCATTAATCCTTCAAGCAATAACGGAAGTGTTGCAATTATTAATAATATTCAACCTAATGAATCCGGGATAATAGTTTTCACTACAATTGCAGGAACGAATAATGTAAATGCTTCAAAATATTTCTATCT
The DNA here is from genome assembly GCA_022709605.1 of Bacteroidota bacterium. GTDB lineage: Bacteria > Bacteroidota > Bacteroidia > Bacteroidales > Paludibacteraceae > Paludibacter. The sequence goes on from JAKLIM010000009.1 coordinate 17,398, forward strand.
GGCCGCAATGAAGATGATTGTGTCAAATACAACAACGGCATTGAACAAAATCAATCAAAGTAACATAAAGGCATATTACTCCAAAGGAAATTTATATTTTAGTGAAAATGCTGGTAGTGTGAAAATTTATAATCTTACCGGAAAATTACTTATTAATCAGACAGCTGTGTCTAATGTTTTGCCTTTGCAACTTGCAAAAGGGTTGTATTTTCTAAGTACCCCGAAATCAAATATTAAATTAATTGTAGAATAAATTCCCGTAATTTATAGTCTGTTTTGTAAACTCCACAGTGTGATTTTAAGCTGTGGAGTTTATATTAATGCAATTTTTCTATTTAATATTGTTGAAAAATAAATATCCAGAATTCTTCGATAGCAACTAATCACAAACTAATTCAGGTTTTATGCGAACAAAACTGATAATATTACTATTGAATTTAACTTGCATATTGTCGGCAACAATAAAAACCGGTGAATGGAAATTCGACAATCCTACAACTTTATTAGTGGCTTCAATTGGATCTGATTTAGAACTAACAGGAACGCAATCAATTGTTGAAGGTCCGGTTTCGGGAAATGGTGCTATTCAAATTGGAGTTGGAAGTTTTTTAGCTGCAACACATCACATTCCAAAAAATGGTGGTGGTAATTATGTGAACGAATATACATTTATGTTTGACATTTACCTACCCGATAAAACGAATTGGAAAGCATTGTTTCAGACCAATTTATACAATGGAAATGATGCGGAATGTTTTATTAAACCTGGTGGTGAAGTGGGGCTTGCCTCTACCGGATATACCTCCTATCAACTTAATGAAAAGGAATGGTATCGGATTGTTATTACATCGGATTTAGGGTCGTTTTATCGAATTTACATCGATGGGCAACTTGCAAAAGAAGGAAATATTCCTGCTGTAGATGGTGCTTTTTCACTCGAACTGGATAAAGTACGTTTTTTTAGTGATAATAATGGCGAAGATGGTGCTATCAATGTAGCTGAAATTACTGTCTGGGATGGAGCTTTGAGCGCAACTGAAGTAAAAGCTTTGGGCGATTATGGACATGTTATCCAGCCTGATACGCCCAAAACTTACACCATATATCCATTTTTGCAATCTCCATCCGAAAACTCTGCAATTATTAATTGGCATGATACTTCTGTAAATAGTGACAAACTGGAGTTTGGTACAACATCTCAACTTGGCAGTAGTTTGCAAAGTACAGCCGAAGTTGTAACGGGCGCATACATCTGGCATACTATAAAACTAAATAATTTACTGCCTGATACTGAATATTTTTATAAGATATTTGGCACTTCAGACACAACAAATACATTCAAATTCAGAACATTGCCTGCAAATAATGATGTGAAGAAATTACGGTTCTTGCTGATAGGTGATACTCAGGATCATGCAGAAAAAAACGTTGAAATTCTGACAAAAGCAAAGGAGAAAATTACTGAATTGTATGGTGGGGATTTGCAAAACCAATTAACGGCTTTAATTCACGATGGTGATATTGTTGGAAGTGGTTCTACAATTACACAGTATACCGAGCAATTCTTTGTGCCTTTTGCTCCTTTTACCAATGCCATTCCCACGATTATTACTCCCGGAAATCATGAACTTGAACATGCTTATTTTTATAAATATGTAAAAAATGATGCGATAAGCGGTCAAGCTTATGGTCATTCCGATTTTGAACGTTACTGGAGTAAACGCATTGGAAGTGTACTGCTTATAGGGTTAAATTCAACTGATCAGTCGAATTTGCAAGGCATTTTTACCCTTCAAAAAGCCTGGTTGAAAACACAATTGGACAATGCTGAAGCCAATGATTCTATTGATTTCGTATTTTGCTTTGTACATGCGCATCCCATGAGTGAACTTTGGGTAACTGGCTCTATTCCATTTGTAAAAAATGAAGTTTTGCCATTGATTAAAAATTACTCTAAAGTTCAGCAACTCACCTGGGGGCATACTCATGGTTACGAACGTGGAATGGTAGCTAATGAAAGTGCTTCGACCAAAGGCGATATTACATTGCTTTGTAATGGAGGAGGAGGGGGAACCCGCGATCGTTGGGGTGAATATGCAAATGCTGATTATCCTGAAATACACACATCATTGGAACAATATTTTTATACACTTTGCGAAATTGATACCGAAAATAAATCGTACGAATTTAAAGTTTTTAGTCTTGGAAATCCACAAGTTCCATTAAATAATGTGTTGATTGACAGTTGGTCGCGTAAGTTGAATCAAAATGTTCCTGATAAACCGATTGCAAGTTCAAGTTTTGTAGAAAACGACAATGTAGTCTTAAAATCATCAGTTTTTTCAGGTATAAGTTCATTGTTTTCATCTCAATTTCAGGTAGTTCAACATAATATGAATGGTTCCACCACCAATATTATTGATAAAACCAGAGATATAAAAAATATTTACGGTGCTGTTAATTATGTTGCAGTAGATTTAAATGCATCATTGGATATTTCAGAGTACAAATTCAATAAAAGTTTGTTGAGTGTTTTGAATAATTATTCATGGCGTGTAAGGTATAGGGATGCCAATCAAAAATGGAGTGCATGGTCGGAATTTTCACCTTTAACTTTGAATACCGGACTTTTTCAAAATAACCCGGATGATTTTAAAATTGTATTTAATAAAACGAATAACAATATATACGTTGAAAGTTATGTAACAATTAATTCTATGCAATTATTTAATATTCAAGGACATTTGTTGAAAAATAAAAAAAATAATGAAAAACTAACTTCTATCAGTATGAACGTAAATAGGTTACCATCTGGTGTTTATTTGCTTAAGATTGATAATTTATTTTCAAAAATTATATTATAAATAAAAAAATGATTATTATGAAAAGACTATTTTTATTTCTTGCTTTGATCGCCTCATTTTGTTCTGCGATTGCTCAATATCCTCGTGAATCTACTTGGTTAAGTACCATCAATAATTTTACTTCGCAAGATGCAATAAATGGTGTTCAAAAAGATGTGGTGCTCTTTGTAGGTAGTTCTACATTTACTATGTGGTCTAATCTGAAAGCTGATTTTCCAAATTCAAAAGTGCTAAACCGGGGTTTTGGTGGTTCGTGGATGACAGATGCCATTTATTTTTTCAATAAAATAGTTTTACCTTACAATCCGCGTCAGGTAGTGCTATATGAAGGCGATAATGATCTTTTCGGAACAACTAAAACTGCCGAGCAGTTTATGGACGATGTGATTACCATGACACGATTAATCAACATATATTTTCCGAATGCAAAAATTTTGCTTGTTTCTATTAAACCAAGTCCTTCACGTACAAGTGCTTTTGCTATTTATCAGGCGGCTAATCTTTTGATGAAAAACTATGCTGATAAATATGATTATATCGATTACGTAGATACATGGACACCAATGTTAAAACCGGATAGCTCACCAAACGAAACCTTATTTGGTACCGATATGCTTCACATGAATGCTTCAGGATACGCGCTTTGGAAAACCATACTTGAACCATTGCTTTTAACCTCTACAAGTGAGCCTGAACCAACAATGGATAAAATAATCTTCACTGAAAGTAGTCAACCTACATATCACGATCCAAGTTGGGTAAACGTAACTGCCCCAAGTACTTTTACAACTGTAAGAGCTGAAAAAATTTCATGCGACAGTACTCATTTTCATGCAGGTAAAACGTCGTTAAAGATTGCATATCAGGGTGTTGCAGGTGGTAGTTGGAAAGCTTGTGTAGCAGCTACAGATTGGGTTCCTTATGATATTAGTACATCGGAAGCACTTGATTTCTATGTATATAGCGATGTTAAAGTTGATTCAATTGATTTTCCTGATATGTATCTTGAGTCATTTACCGGGACAACTACTGAAAAATTGAGAATGTCGAATTACATAAGCTCAGTACCTGCAGCATCATGGACCAAAGTAACAATACCTGTGACAGACTGGAAAGCAAAGTCGCCATCTTTTGCCTACAGTAATGTTAAAACAATCTTTTTCAATCAATTGAATACCAATGTTGCACCTGTTGTTTTTTATCTAGACGATGTGGTTTTTAAAGCAAAAGCCGATACGCTACCTCAAACAAACAATAGTGGAAGCATTCTCATTGATTTTGGATCGACTGCCACGACAACTACGGGAAACTGGAATAATATAACCGATCATCAGGCTGCCGACACTAAATTAATTGATGATCAGGGAGTTGTTACTAATATAACACTTAAAGTTACCGAACCTTTTTATAACGGATATAATACTGCCGGCACAACAACAACCAGTGGCGATGCATCAATTTTTCCATCATCGGCATCAAGCGATAATTTCTTTGGTCATGCTTTAGTTTGGGGTGCTGTACCTGCTAATCCAGAAGGAATAATTACTTTAAGTGGTCTGGATGCATCAAAGTATTACAGTTTTACAATATTTGCATCTCGCACCGGCGTTACTGATAACAGAGAAACACTTTATACATTTACCGGAAATGGAGCTGCCGAAACGGTAACGCTCGATCCAGCTAATAATACGAGTAAAGTAGCTAAAATTGATAGTCTTAAACCCAATGCAGAAGGGATTATAACATTTAAATGCGAAGCTGGAATCAATAATAATAGTAGCAACAAGTTTTTCTTTATTGGAGCTATGAAAATTACCATTGCCGATCATCAAACTTCGGTAAATAGTCCTGAATTCAGAATGCCTAATCCTTACTATTCAAATGGAGTGCTGAAAATGAATGATTACACTGGAAAAGTAAAAATTTATGACATTTCAGGTAAAGCTATCTTTGAAGGACAATCGATTTTTGGTCGATTATCTGTTGCCCTTAACAAAGGTACTTATATGATTTTAACAACAACAGGTAATGCTAAATTAATAGTTTATTAAATAGCAAAATTTTTACTGACTAACTGAAACTTCGTAGTCATAAATGGCTACGAAGTTTTTTAATGCTCAATTTCTGTAATAAAAAAACGATTGTAAATTACTTTACAATCGTTTTTTTCTCCTTTTTTTTGAGAGCGGAAGACGGGACTCAAACCCGCGACCCTCAGCTTGGAAGGCTAATGCTC
>JAKLIM010000090.1 GCA_022709605.1 Bacteroidota bacterium
GTACTGAAAATCAAATATTAGCGTAATTATGTCATTGGTAACGAAGTGAGAAATCTCTTTCTACAACTACATATAAAATGTTTACCGGACAATAGTGTATTAAATTATAAATCGTAACTGTTTTAAATTGTAAATTATTTAATGTCCTCCCGAAGGCACGTTTAGCTTTGTCCCGGACGATTCGGGTTCTTTCACAAAAATCCAGAAAATAACGGAAGTTGTAATTAGCAAACCACAGAAAATATACAATAATTGGTGATTTCCGGTTGCTTTAATCACATTGGCCACACCATTGCTCATCATTTGAGGTAGCACCACAGCCAGATTAAATACGCCCATAAACAACCCCATTTTAGCGGGGTTAACTCGCTCACTCATAATGGCAAACACAATGGAAATAACTGCAGACCAACCAATTCCAACGAGAAACATGCCTATGTAAAAATCTAATTCTACCCGACTGAAAAATGCAATATAGAAATAACCTATGGCCGAGAAAGATAATGCAGAAATATAGGTTTTCACTCGTCCGATTTTCTTTGCAATGGATTGCAGAATTAATGGGAAAATAGCTCCAATCAGGTTGAGGATAAAGAAACCCAGCGAAACAATGTTCCCAACGGAAGACGCAGAAGTTTGAGTCACACCGGTTAGTTTTTCGGCAAACCAGTTGGCTGTAATCCCCTGAAGACCGATATTGGGTAAAATCTGATTTTCAATAAAAAATCCCGAAAGAATAAACATACTCTGAAAAGCCACCCAGGTAAAAGAGTGAGCCAACATTATTTTCTGAAACTCATTTTTATTGGAGGCATGTTTCAAGCCCTGAAGTATAATATAAACACCTATCGCCACCGAATAAATGAGTGAGCCAATTAAAACCGGGTTATGCCAGGCTGCTAATGCATCGGTAAAAAAGTGATAAAACAAACTGAAAACACCAAAAACTAGGAATCCATAGAGCGGGAAAATTTCTTTAAAAATCTGCAAAACGCCAAATTTCTCTTTATCATCAGCCTGATCCTGAGTCTGTTCTTTCTTTTCCTGGATAAATAAAATGGGGAAAACAGCGGTCAGAAAAACAATTCCGGCTGCAATATACAAGAGCATTTCGTTGCCAAAAACCATCGAAAGGAAATAGGCAAATACGCCAAAAAAGCCGGAAATAATCTGCATCCACACGAAACCCGAAGTACGTACTTTTCCTTCAGGAGTTAAATCGGCAATGATGGAACGGGCAGGATTAAACGTTACATTGATGGACAAATCTAAAAACAAAGCAATTATAGAAGCAATAAGAATAATATCGGTAATACCCGTAATATTTGAAATACTACGAATATGAGGCAACGTTAGAAATGCAATGGTACTTACCAAGCCGCCAATCATAATAAACGGACGACGACGGCCACCCATGAACCACACGTTATCGCTTATCAATCCGACGATTACCTGACCAAAAATACCTGCAATTGGGCCGGCCAACCAAACGAAAGCCACTTCGTGAATGTCTAATCCGTACTTATTCGAAAGTATCCAACTCAACGCGGCAATCTGAGTTGATAAGGCAAACCCAACGGCTGTAGCGGGCAATCCGAGCAAAGCCAGAAATGGATTGCTCATTTTTTTTTGAATGTTTAACATGGCAATTTTATGATTTTTTGAGTCAGGAATTAATAGTATTGGCTAATTTTTACAATTAAAATGCAATGATATTAATTTTTTATCAAATTACGAATTTAAATTGCAAACGTTATGCGAAAACAAAGCGCAAACGTTTGCTGAATGAGATATTATTCACCCGAGAATCTATTCATTCAAAAAAAAATTTTGATTTAATTAAATCACATTACAAACTACAAATTGAATTTACAGTTTTAAAGATACTTTTCGGGAAAAACATCTTGCACAGGTTTAAATAATTACTCCCGAAAAGAAGCTAAGATTTTGAACCTAAAAGTACCGACCTATTTTGAATTTTCATCTCTATAATATTCTTATTTTTATAGTATTAAGGATTTTACAATGATCGAATTTACAATATTTTTATAGAAATTTTAATGGTGAAATCTTGCATTTCTCCTAATTCATTCTATCTTTGCAATTACAAAAATATTTATCAAATGAACTTACAAACTCAAAAAATAAATATGACCAGAATGATCCTGGAAACAGAAAAGTGAGTTCATTTTTATTGCGTTAAAATGATGCGTGATATACGCAATCAAATTGATACTGATATTTCGAATATGTCACCTGATGATATTTTGAAATAAATCAGTTCAGGCAAAGATTAAAAGTTTAAACTTACAAAATAATAACATTAAAAACAAACTGTACATCTAGCGTGTTTCAGTAAATCAAAAACATAAACAATTACCGAATAAAATCGTATTTCTCCAACAAGATATTATATAGTATTCTGTTTTTGTTTTCAAAATAATGTAATTCTATTAAAAAAAAATACATATGGAAACAATTAGTATTCAAATAAATAATCCAAAAGCAAAGCAAATAATTAAAGATTTAGCTAAGCTTAACCTGATAACTATTAAACCTCAAATTACTTTGCAAAGTGTACTAGACAAATTGCGGAATAATTCAACTGACACTCCTTCATTTGAAGAAATAACCTCTGAGGTAGAACTGGTTAGAACAGAAAGATATGCCAAGAAGTCTTAAAATAATTATCGATACGAATCTTTGGATTAGTTTTTTACTTACAAAGCAATTTTCTTTTCTTGATAAATTATTAGCTAAGAAGAAGGTCAGGTTAATATTCAGCGATGAACTACTTGCTGAATTTTTAGAGGTAGTGAAAAGGCCAAAACTTAGCAAATATTTTGATTATAAGGACTTAGAGCTGTTAATTGAATGCATTAATCAATATGGCGAATTTTACTCGGTAAATTCGAAGGTTGAAATTTGCAGAGATGAAAAAGACAACTTTCTGTTAGCTTTGGCAAAAGAAAGCAAAGCAAATTATTTAATTACAGGTGATAAAGACTTGTTGATTTTGAAGAAATTTGAAAACACCGAAATAATAACCATCGCTGAATACAAAATTGTTACATAAAAAATTATCAATTTCAAACTTTGTATCTATAAAATATAAATATATTAAATAATCATTTTATGTTTTTAGAAGTAAGAAAAGCATCATACATTGATGGTTATAAAGTAGAACTTGAATTTAATAATGGTGAAAGCTATTTAGTTGATTTAGAGAATGAATTGACAGGAAATATTTTCACTCCATTAAAAGATAAAAATAACTTCAAAAAGTTTTCGATCGTTTTCAATACGATTGAATGGGAAAACGGAGCTGATTTTGCACCGGAATTTTTGTTTGAATTAGCAAAGTTTCAACATCAAATTGCCAGCGAACCAGCCAATAAATATGGCATAAATGATCAGGCTTAATTTTGCATCTGGTGTTATTTTTAATTTCTTTGATTAAATTTAACGTCTGCAATTATTTCAATAGAAAATTGAATCCACAATGGTTTTGTTGAAATTTGCAAAAACAATATCAAACTTATATTATTGATAATAAATACTTTGATTCGGGAAACTCAAACCCGGACTTTTTAAATAACAGAACAAATTAGTAACCGATACACAATTTTAAAATTAATGTAGTATGGAACTAACAGACCTTGGTTTTAATATTTTTTTTGAGAAATTTATTACAGAAAATAAACTCGAAAACTTTGTGACAGGTAGGGTTGTTGAAGAACATAAAGAACGTTATAAAGTAAGAACGCAGACCAATGAATACGAAGCCGAAATTATTGGTAATCTTCGCTTTACAGCAAAGAACAGGGAAGATTTTCCGGCAGTTGGCGATTGGGTTTTGTTGACTACTTACGACGAGAATTTTGCAATCATTCAAAAAATTTTACCCCGATTTTCAATCATAAAAAGACAGGCTGTCGGTCAAGTTGGAGATGTTCAGGTCATCGCCACAAATATTGATTACGCGTTTATAGTTCAGGCGGTCGACAGAGATTTCAATATCAACCGACTGGAACGATATCTGACCATTTGTAACGCATCAAAAGTGAACCCCATCATTTTACTTAGTAAATCGGATTTGTTTCATCAGGATTGGATTGATGAATTGACTATCACATTAAAAAACAGGATTAAAGATGTACCGGTAATAGCAATCAGCAACGAAACTCAGCTTGGGTATAATGAATTAAAAGCAATCATCGAAAAAGGAAAAACTTACTGTTTGCTTGGTTCGTCGGGTGTGGGTAAATCTACATTGCTCAATAATCTTACGGGTAAAAAAATAATGAAAACCGACAGCATAAGTGTAAGCACAAACAAAGGAAGACACGTTACAAGCCACAGGGAATTGATTATTTTAGAAAACGGCGGAATTTTAATTGACAATCCCGGAATGCGTGAAGTAGGCATTGTGGATGCAACCGGCGGTCTGGAAATTACCTTCAGAAAAATTGTTGAATATGCTCAAAATTGCAAATATAAAGATTGTACGCATACAAATGAGTCGGGTTGTGCTGTAATAAAAGCCGTAGAAAATGGCTACATAGATCGTGCATCCTATAAAAACTACCTGAAAATGGAAAGGGAAAAAGCACATTTTGAATCGACTGTTGAAGAAAAGCGTAAAAAAGACAAGGATTTCGGTAAGTTTATAAATAATTACAAAAAAGTAATGAAGAAAAATAAGTTTTAATCGTAATAATTGAAATCAATATGCTTTGTTTGATTAATTTTGCAACGCAACTTTAAAAATTGCAATCGATAATTTCTGTTGTTAAGTTTAACGACAGGAAATAACAAACCGGTTTTTTTCAAACATAAACATTGTTTTTTATATAAAAATGCAGGAAAGACATTCAAACAGAGAAAGATATTTTAAAGAGCAGAATATTGTTACCGAAAAATATGTAATTCCGTATATCAACCAAATTATTCCCATTCAACCCACCATGACTGTAGCCGAAATTGGTTGCGGGGAAGCCGGGAACCTGAAACCTTTTTTGGATATGGGTTGCAAAGTGTACGGTATTGATATTGCTTCCCATAAAATTGAGAATGCCCGACGATTTTATGAAAATCATCCGCTTAAAAAGAACCTGAATCTGATTTCGGCAGATATTTACGCGGTTCAGGCTGATGACATTGATAAACTTGATTTGGTTATCATGCGCGATACCATTGAACACATTCCTAATCAGGAATTATTTTTGGGTAATTTAACCAAATTTCTAAAACCGGATGGCAAGATCTTTTTCGCATTTCCGCCCTGGCGAATGCCTTTTGGAGGACATCAACAAATTTGCGAAAAAAAATTGCTCAGTAATATGCCTTATCTGCACTTGTTGCCAAGGAGTATTTTTGTAAATGCATTGAAATTATTGGGCGAAAGAGATGATAAAATTGCAGGGTTACTCGAAATAAGAGACACCCGAATCAGTATAAACCGTTTTCATAAAATACTGATTAAAAATAATTTGTCAATCGACTGTGAGGAATATTATTTAATAAATCCAAACTACGAAATCAAGTTTAAATTAAAAGTCCGTAAACTTCCGTTTCTTCTGAATATACCTTTTTTCAGAGATTTTTTTACCACTACCTGTTATTGCATGGTTGGATTAAAAAGATAATCCATTTTATCACATATTATACTAGCGACAAACCCTTTAGCTTTGATGCCTACTGAATTCTTCAGCCTGGTGCAAAGTTAAGGGGTTTGTCCGTTAATTTCCAAAAAAACAGATATAACTTTCACAAAAAAGGTTTTATTACAATTATAAAAATATTTTTTAAATATTATATACTTTTTGTATTTATGAACAAAAATATTTATATCTTTGTTTATATTTTCACACCCTAAACCTTAAGTATCAAAATAAAGTTAAACCATTCTGCTGCCATAAAAAAAACAGGTCAATTAATATTTCAATTAATTATTTACCTGATTTTTTATACTTCAATGTCTAAAATATAAAATTGAACACGTTTTTTTTATAATATATCTTTGAAAATCAAATCTCTGCTGCATTACATTTTGGACTAATAATCTAAAAATTGTTTGAACCGATTATTCACATATAACTTATGAATCCTTTAGCCATAGGTTTAACGTAATACTTTAAAACAATTAATATTATGAAACACAAAAAACTGAAACAGTTAGTCATACTCCTGCTTTTTTTTGGGTTACAGGCATCGATAGCACAAACAGTATTGAATGTTAAAGTAAAAACAGGCGCAGTTAGTGTTTTTGATTTGAAAAATGTTAAATCGATTACTTTCCCCGAAAATAATCTGATTCTAAACATGAGAGATACCCGCTCAATAGGGTTCACAAGATCCGATATTCGCTATTTAAACTTTAGTACCGGCACTGGCATTGAACCCATTAACTCTATAGGCTCAACAATCAACATTTTCCCCAATCCTGTCAATGATGTTTTACACATCAATTTTGTTCAGAATGAAAGTGAAAATCATTTGGTTGAAATCAGAAGTATTGATGGAAAATTGATCCATACTACTATCCTCAATTCCTACGAAAATGGAATTTCTGTAACACATTTATCACGCGGATTATATTTCTGCCGTGTGCTGAATGAAAATACTTGGAACACAGCCAAATTTATCAAACAGTAAATCATTAATTTTCAACATTATGAGAACAATACTCAGCATTTTAACGGCTTTGTATCTGACTATAATGTCAGCAGCATCGCAAGACACTTTATATATTTATAAAGGTGGAGCAGTGGCTTTCAAAAGTGTAATTACGAATGTGGACAGCATAACATTTAAAGAAGCCAAAAATGTAATTGTGGATTATGATGGGAATGTATATCACACTGTAACTATTGGCACACAAACCTGGTTGATCGAAAACCTGAAAACCACACACTACCGCAACGGTGATTTAATAACTAATATTACCGCAAATGGTTCGTGGTCGGATGCAACTGCCGGTGCCTGGTGCGATTTTGACAACAATAATGCAAATGGTATAACTTACGGGCATTTGTACAATGGTTATGCCGTTTTAGATACCCGGAAAATAGCTCCCGAAGGTTGGCATGTAGCTACAGATGCTGAATTGACCACATTAGAAACTTACCTCATAGCCAACGGTTACAACTACGATGGCAGTATTACTAATGATAAAATTGCTAAATCGCTTGCATCAACCAATTTATGGACTGCAACAACTACGGTTGAAGGAGCCATTGGAAATGATCTATCAAAAAACAACTCGACCGGTTTTACAGCACTTCCGGGTGGTCATCGAAGTGCAAATGGCCTTTTCAGCAGTTTGTACAACTACGGATATTGGTGGACTGCTACCGAAAACGGGAATTCAATGTATGGAAGACATTTAATATCAGTAAATTACAGCATCACCAAAAGCACTTACAGTAAACCGCTCGGTTTCTCGGTAAGATGTGTAAAAAATTAAAACAAATCACCATGAAAAAACTATTTACAGTATTAGCGGTAATATTATTTACTGCATCGATGTGGGCAGAATCGCCACAAAAAATGAGTTATCAGGCTGTAGTGCGCAATACCAAAGGGGCACTCGTTGTAAACCAAACAGTTGGAGTACAAATAAGCATTTATTATTACACCACTAAAGTACTAACAAAAAACGTTTATGTGGAAACTCAAACTCCCACAACCAACGTAAACGGATTAATAAGCATTGAGATTGGCACAGGAACTGTTGTGGAAGGTGTGTTTGCCGATATCGACTGGGCCGGAAAATTCTTTTACATAAAAACAGAAATTGATCCGGGTGGCAGAACAAGTTACAGCATTACTTCCGATACGCAGATATTAAGTGTACCATATGCGTTACATGCAAAAACAGCGAGTAATATAGCCGATAATTCCGTAAATTCAACTAAAATAACCGATGGTTCAATTATTACGGCAGATATAGCCAACAACGCCGTAACAATAGCCAAACTGCCCGCCGGTGCTACCTCAAATACTTTTCTTCGTGGGGATGGTACGTGGAATTTACCTGCCAGTGGAGGGACCAGCCCTGTAATATCATATCTTAGTGTAGGTGCTTATAGTTTTTTTCCAGCAGTTTCTGTTGAATATGAAACTTTTAATGGATTTAGAAATATAATTAATGTTAATGAAGATTGGAAATATACGCTTGAAGCTCCACTTACTCTACCATCAGGTGCAAAAATCACCAAGGTGACTTTTTATTACATCGATAATGGACCCGATGATATGGATTTATCATTGAAAAAAAGTGAGATTACGGGGACATCTTCAACTACAAGTACAATAATAAGTGGTACTACCACAGGTATTAATACATCCAAGAGATCAATGCCACTTACAACTAATCATATTGTTGATAATTCAAAGTATGAATATAGAATTAACATAATAAGTAAGTGGAAAAGCAAATACCCTAATGCTTTGTATATGATTAATGGAGTGATTGTAGAATATGAAATTATTACTGAATAAACATTCAATTATTTTCGTAACCAAAAAATTTATTACCTGAAAAATGAACATAAAAATTAATTGATAAAGCCCAGTATGCAGTCTGGGAAACCACCAGACTTGTGGATGATTAAATTGACATTTTAAAAAAAATAATAATCCATTGAAAAACAAATCACATTATAGGCAGCACTTTGTATTATGCTCACCATACAGGCTGAATCGCCACAAAAAATGAGCTATCAGGCAGTAGTAGATAACACTCAAGGCGGATTCAGCAAATAAATTGGACAAATAAAGTTCGTGAAATGAGAGTATTTTAAAACGTAAATGACAGTATTATAATATTTTTATATTAATTCTATTCTATTAAATTACAAAAGAAATAATAATTAAAAAAATCAGTATGAAAAAATTAAACTTCTTTTTTCCAACAATTATGATTTTTTGTTTGCTGTTTTCAACAGTAAAAATCATCGCAATAAATTACTTAATTACTTTCTCGGGCTCAGGAGCAAGTAGTGTTGTTGAAAGTGTTGTGGTTCAAAATCTTACGCAAGGAACTTCTGTAGTTGTACCGGCTGGATTCAACCTTAGATTGACTGATACATCAACAGATATTGATTTGATTTATAGTGATTTATCAGAAATGGTTGTAACTCCAAATCCTTTTACAAATCACGCAATGGTTACATTTTTTGCAAAACAAGCCTGCAATACTCAAATTGATGTATTTGGTTTAGATGGAAAAAAAATATTATCAGCAAAAAAGGATTTAATGACAGGAAATCACAAATTCGGTTTGGATTTGCCTGCCGGACTTTATTTTATTCACATACAAGGACTTGGATTCAGTTACACCACAAAAATAATAAGCCAGGCTATTAATACTTCAAAAGCTGCAATTATTTATAATGAAATTCAGCCTTCGAAATCATCGCCTCAAAAAGTACAAGCCCCTTTGGAAACAAGCATGTTATATGCAGCTAACGACCGTATAATTTATAAGGGAATATCTGGTATTTACGCCACAATAGTTGCTGATGTGCCTACTGAAGACAAAAATATAAATTTTGAGTTTGTAGGATGTACCGATGCCGATGGAAATAACTATCCTGTAACAAATGTTGGTGGTCAAATTTGGATGACAGAAAACCTCAGAACAACTACATATTGCAATGGAACTATTATTCCACAGGAAATAAATTTGAATAATTGGTCCAAACTTACAACCGGTGCATACGCCATTTACAATAATAATGGGAGTAATGAACCAATTTATGGTAAAATTTATAACGGACATGCTGCAATAAATCCCAACAACATTTGCCCCTGCGAATGGCATGTACCAACCAATGCTGAATGGTCAATTTTTATAACCAATTTAGGAGGTGAAACTACAGCAGGGACTAAACTCAAAACAACCGGTACATCATTTTGGAATGCCCCCAATTCAGGGACAAATGAATTCGGTTTTTCAGCATTACCTGCTGGAGCAAGGTCCAATTTAGGCTATTTTGGTGAGTTAGGCGCTACAACATATTTTATGACAAGTACAGTTCCGACTGATCCCAAATACATTTTGCTTCGTGGAATTGGTAACGGCACTCAAGTTTTCAGTAATGAAAGTGTAAAAACATTCGGAGGCTCAGTTCGATGTCTGAAAAATTAATATTTCGCAATTTTAAAATTGATATTCACTAAAAAAAACAATATCATGAACAAAAAAATCTTTTTATTTATCTTTTGCCTGTCAGTTTACGGTTTCCCGGCTCTGACAGCACAAGTTCTTCATGCAGGCATTGCTACTGCCGGAGGAGAGGCAACAGGTGCCGGTGGCTCAGCGAGCTATACGGTAGGTCAACTTGTTTACACTACAGCTACCGGCACAAGCGGTTCGGTGGCGCAAGGTGTACAACAACCCTTTGAAATAAATGTCATTTCGGGAATCGACGACATTTATGGTATTGATTTACTATTGGCTTATCCAAATCCTGCAAGTGATTTTCTGATTCTAAAAATTGCAAACAACGATTTCTTGTCATTTACGTATCAAATGTTCAATATAAATGGTTCAATGATTCGAAATGCTAAAGTTACAGGAATTGAGACTTCAATCAATTTGACTGAGCTGAATCCGGCAACTTATTTTCTGAGAATTTATGTTGATAACAATGAAGTAAAAACATTCAAAATAATTAAAAAATAAACATCATGAAAAAACTAATTACAATCGTAGCCGCGTTATTGATTAACACTGCATTATTTGCAATAAACCCGCAAGTTCCCGAAAAAATGAGTTATCAAGCCATTGTGCGTAATAACAGCAATGCCTTAATTACCAATCATCTGATAGGAATGAAGATAAGTATCCTCCAATCTTTGGCAACCGGTTTAGTGGTTTATGCCGAAACACAAACTCCTACATCGAATGCAAATGGACTGATAAATATCGCTATTGGTACAGGAACAGTTATCAGTGGTGCTTTCTCCACCATCGACTGGTCGGCAGGGCCTTACTTTATAAAAACCGAAATTGACCCGGCGGGTGGTACTGCTTACAACATTACATCCATAAGTGAACTACTAAGTGTACCTTATGCAATAGCGTCCAAAACAGCTTATACCGCCAAAAACCTTACTTTACCTTTTACAAGTAATTCAAGTTACACGACAACACCATTTTCGATAACTAACTCAGGATCTTCACTATATACTATTAGTGGAATAAGCACAAATGGTTTTGGAATTTATGGTGAAACTAAAGCGAATAATTCCTATGGAGTTTATGGTAAAGGAACCGGTGCAGATTTCTCTTCCGGTGTTTTAGGTACGACGGGTGAGTTAGCATCCGAAGGATTGCCTGGAAATGTTGGTGTGCAGGGACGAAGTGATGCTCACATAGGTGTTGCCGGAACAGCAATTTCCGGTACCGGTGGATATTTTTCGAGCCGTACCGGATTGGCTTTGAGCACAAAGGGCGGTATTAAACTCACGGGAATAGGAGAATCTAAAGGTTACTATCTAACTTCAGATTTAGAAGGTAATGC
>JAKLIM010000091.1 GCA_022709605.1 Bacteroidota bacterium
TTGTAATTGGTCTCATATCGCGATGAGGAACGGGCATATTTCGCTCAATAATTCTTTCGAGAGATAATCCGACACCTGTATGTCTTTCGCAAACAAGTGAGTGAAGAGGAAAACCTTCTCTTCGAACAATTTCGGCACCCAAATAACCATGTTCAACATACTGGTGTGTTCCGAAACATTGAATCGAAGGTGCATTACACATAAAAATGCCTATATCGTGAAGCATCGAAGCTTCTGAAATAAATGATTTATTGAGGTTTAATTCCGGATGTTTTTCGGCAATTTCTAATGCTTTCGCTTCAACATGTTTGCTGTGCGAAATCAATATTTTGTAAAGCGGACTTCCTTCAGTATAGTATTTTCTGATTATTTCGTAAGGGTTCATTTTGTGTTTTTAAAATTATATTTTCAATTACAAAGTTATAACAAAAATCTATATCTAAAATAAGTATTTTCAACGCATAAAATTATGGACGAAATTTATAAAAATGATTGTAACTGGCCGGGTAATGATGCATTAATGCGTCAGTATCATGATCTTGAGTGGGGTGTTCCGCTACATGACGACCAAAAACTTTTCGAATTTATGGTGCTCGATGCTTTTCAGGCGGGTTTAAGTTGGAAAACAATTTTATACAAGCGTGAGAATTTTCGACGTGAATTCGATAATTTCGATTATCAGATAATTGCAAATTATAGCGAAGAAAAAATTCAGGAATTGATGCAAGATGCTTCGATTATTCGCAATCAGGCAAAGATACGGGCAACCGTAACCAATGCTTCTAAATTTATAAATATTCAGGCCGAGTTCGGAAGTTTTGATAAATACATCTGGCAATTTACCGGTGGAATAACTAAAGTTAACAATTTTAGTCTGCTTTCTGAGATTCCTGCCCGCAGTCCTGAATCGGATGCAATGAGTAAAGATTTGATAGGCAGAGGTTTCAAATTCGTGGGTTCAACCATTTGTTATGCATTTATGCAGGCAGCCGGAATGGTGAACGACCATTTATTAACATGTAGTAAAAGAAGAATATAGAAGTTATTTTCGGCCAAAATCGGCGGGTATTTCGCCCCAAACTTCGGTTTCCCATTTCAGAATTTTTGTAGTGTATTCATTTTCGGCGAGCCATTTTTCGGCCCTGCTTAATAACTCGAAAAGAATGGCATTGTTTGCTGTTTTTTCGAGTTTTGTTTTGTGTTTTTTTGCTTTTACCCATGCCATTGCTGTTTTACTGTCGGTATAAATCGGTGCCGGACTGTTTTTTTGTTTCAATAAAGCCAATCCGTGAACCAAAGCCAGAAATTCGCCGACGTTATTTGTTCCATCTTTAAATGGTCCCTGACGAAATATTTCTTCTCCTGTTTTCGAAAACACGCCGCGGTATTCCATCAGTCCCGGATTTCCGCTGCATGCCGCGTCAACCGATAAACTTTGAAAATCAGGCAATCCGAACTTTTCAATTTGTTCATTAGTAGGTTTATGCGGTTTGGCAGATTTACCAATATAATCCCAACAAGGTGATAAAAATGCTTCACGGGCTTCCTTTTCGGTTTCAAAACCTTTAAAAATAGCGCCTTCAAAACCGTGTGTCTGTTTCTTACACTCATCCCACGACCGATAAATACCGGGTTCTTTGCCCTCCCAAACCACAAAAAATTTATTTTTGCTCATGAATCCAAATTGTTATGCGTTAAATAAAGTATTGGTTTTATTTATTGAAATGTAATAAATTAAATGTTCTATTGTTCTGATTCCTTTGATGTTCCGAAAAATTATTTAACGACACGCTTAAATTTAACGTCTGTTCAAACATTAACATGCCTTCCGAGAAATGAAACTTACCGGCGATTCTTCCTTTAACGTATGGTGTGTGAACTACATTCAGGTAAAGTTTGCTTTCAAGGTAATAATTAGATCTTAAAAAGGGATTACCCCAATACAGATTTCCACCAAAATCTTTATATAAATCCATTCGTGGTTGGCCTAGATATAACATATTATCCAAACCAATACCCCGATACTCTGCATTCAGCCTCAGTAGTGCACCAACCGGCGTATATACTCTTTTATTTCCACTATCCCTGTCCCTTTCATAACCTGCAAGTACTCCTACTGCAAAAAGAAGGGTGTCCAAGCCTTGTTTATTGCAGTAATCAACCCCAACTGAAAAATGCCCTAAAGCGTTGTCACACAAATGGTCATAAGGATTATTAGCTCTGCCGGCAAAATGATATAAATAGGATTGAAAATCGGCAAACAAGAAACCTAAACGCTTATGTCCCGAACTTCCAATAAAGAATATCTCACGATTGAGGTTTGTCTGGTGACTAACCCAATCGAGCCAAAGATTAAAATAGGAAGAATTTTTCTTAATTTGCCAAAAAATACCTTGCATTAAAGGTCTGAAATTCTTTACGGAATCCTGAAAAAATAAATCTGAATAATTAGATAACACTTCTTCACGTTGAAATGATCCTGCTCTAAATGTCGAAGTGAGCGTTAAATACTGATAATAAGCAATTACATCAGTTTTATCAATAATATTACTCGTTCCTGAGTTTTTTAGCACATCAACTCCGGCAAAAACCGAATGTGCCGAATCCCATTTTACGCCAATTTCTGGAGATAAATGCACTCCGGTCATTGTTTGAGGAATGGTAATGGATGAACGATCAAATTCCGTATTATCAAAGAAATAGTTTAAACCTGTTTTCCATTGCACCTCTTGAGAGTGTACGTTGAGATTTATCATAATAAGTATAAAAATGAGTAACTTAAGTCGCGACATGATTTATCCTTTTTTTTGAATTTGATTAATAATTAAGCGCTAAATGTAATTAAGTAGTTCATCCCAAAATTCCAAAAGGTAACGATGAAAACTGCAATTAATTTTGATAAATAAAAATTGAATTTTAATTTGTCGGAAAATAAATATACTATTAAATTGTTGATTAACAATCCTATAATCGAAATGCAAACAAATGAAAGGTATTCAGTTACAATATGGCTATTTTGACTGTTGAAAGTCCAGAATCGATTTAAAAAATAATTGGAACTGGCAGCCATAATAAATCCGGTAGAATTGGCAATATACTTGTTTATTTTTACCTTCTCCTTCAGCAGCCAGGTGATTCCAAAATCAATAATCATTCCGGAAAAACCAACAATGCAGAACTTTATTAATTTATAAAAAATAACTTTATCAATCATGCTTTTTGATTTCTATTTTTACAAAATTTGAATTTAAGGTAGAACCAAATAATGTTTTTAGGGTTAATCCAAAATGGTAATTGTCTGAATTTAAATTAGGTATAACCATTTTTATTTTATTGTTGAGTTTTTCATTTGGATGTAGGATGCTAATTGGTTTATTAAGTGTCACTTTTTGTATTATTACGCATTTGCCTTTAATGTATACAGCATAAAGTTCTACAGGAAATTCGCGGTGATTGAAATTAATTGCATGTTTTGTTGGATTACTGATAACAAATGATATTGAAATAGAGTCGCCAATTTGAACTGATTTCTCGGCTATTTCAAATTTAATTTTCACTCTATTGGTCGTTTGCAAACTATCAGCAAAAAAGCCACGGAAACGGCCACCTTTGTATGTGTAAACTTTATATTTTCCTTTAATGTAAGAGCAAATAAATACCGGTTTATTCTGGTAATTTTGTTCCAGTTGCCACAAGTCAAACTGAGTTTGTCTGCCTTTTAGCGTACTTATTACCTGGCATTCCTTCTGATTAAAAAAGGTATATAATGAAGGTTCTTGAAATGACTTGTTAAAAATGACAGGCTTGTCTCCGGCAATTTTTTCAATGGCTTTGTATCTTGCTTCCTTGCCGCTATATCCATACCATGAAGGCGATAGGTTCGTAATTAGTATAATTCTTATTAGAAGTATTAGCAGTAAAGACCATGCAATAAACGTTCTGATGTAATTGGACAATTTTGAATCTTTCATGCTTGCATTCACCAATAATACAATCATTGGTATGGAACATGCTACAGTCCATTGAGGTTCAACATGCCCGCAGAATGCTGTTAGCCAAAAGAAACATATAAAGCCAATAATAATGAAGTACTGAGCCCGTTCGAAAAGGTTTTGTGTTTTGTATTTAAGAAGCACATATACAATTGCTCCAAAGGTAAATGGGTTATATACGGCAATCTGATTTGGAAGATATTCAAGTAGATTTCCCAACTTGAAACCGCTGGATCTGTTAATCAGGTGATATCTGAAACTTGGAAAATCATTCTCGTATTGCCATAAAAAATGAGGGAACAATAAGATTAAAGCTATAAAACCAGCCAGCCAAAATTTGTAATTTTTCAACAACCCTAAATTTGATAAAACCACAAACCCAATTACCAGTACAGCCTGATACTTGCTATACACTAATCCGGCCATTGAAGCCGTGAGCAACATCGCTGCTAACCAACTATTACTTTTTAAAAATTGGTGGTAGGCATACAAAAATAATGCAGTAAAAAATAGCAGAGGAACATCCGGTGTGGTAATAAATCCATAGGCAGAAAACATAACCAACGAAGCTGCAATTATGAAGAAATTGATGACTTTGGTGTTCGATAATTGGGTTGTTTCAAGCAGTTTCCATGTTAAAACCAAGGTGCCAATTTGCAATATCACAGTCATAAATCGTATGCCTAAGTTTCCGGTGAAAAGCAAAGAACTGATACGCGTCAATAACGCAACCATTGGAGGATGGTCAAAATATCCCCAACTGAGGTACTTGCCATAAAGTCCGTAATAAGCTTCATCGTTTGTTATTTCTGTGAAAATCGCTTGTAGAAGATTTATTAGTATCCAGATAATAAGAAACAAAAAAAACAGTTGACGTTGACTCCAGTTTTTCATACATTAAGTTTAATATATTAATATAATTGTGTATTAATTATTAAGATATAAAATATGGATTGATTGATAATACCCTTTCTGAATATAAATCAGAGAGACAAAGGTACTAAATTTTAACAAAGATGTAAAAAAGGTTCTTTTTCAAATTAAAATGCTACTATTTTATATGTCGGTAAAAAAATGTAATTTTGCAAACCCTAAAAAAGCGCCCCTGTAGTTCAATGGATAGAACGGAAGTTTCCTAAACTTTAAATTCGGGTTCGATTCCCGGCGGGGGTACTATAAAATGTTGAATACGAATTATATAAGTGCTACTAGTTAAATTATTTAACACATTAAATATACAAATCTTATTCTGTTCCTTTTCTAACTCCGCGTTTATTATTTTTCATACGTCAAATATCCAACAGGCGGAATTGGTTTCTTATCTTTTTCGGTTTGACTTGCCATTTCAGTCAGTGCCTGATAAATATCGTTGAACTGCATATTGGTTTCGAGCATAAACGTTTCCAACTTCTGGTTCAATTCGCCATAACCCAACGCATATTGACGAAGAATAACAAATGCCCTGACTATTTGAATATTGACTTCGATTGCTTTTTCGCTTTTCAAGATGCTTGCTAACATAGCAACTCCTTGTTCGGTAAAGGCAAAAGGTAAATATTTACTGTGTTCTCCTCGTCCTGAATTTTTTAAGGACGCAATTTGCGACCTTAAAGAATCGTATTCATTGTTCGATAATTCAAACATAAAGTCAGGTGGGAAACGATTCATATTTCTTCGAACAGCCTCTTTCAGTCGTTTTGTTTCCGTTTTGTACATGTCAGCAAGATCAAAATCAAGCATCACACGTTGACCACGTATCTCAAAAATCTTATTCTGTATAATTTGTAATTCCATAACTGTAATTCAATTTATAAACCCGGATAAATTTTATGTGTAAAATGCAAAAATACGATTTTGTTTGAATTTCAACAATAAAAAACTTAAAATCGAATTTTCAGAAATTCTGCAAAAACTCTGTCAAATTGATATCGCGTTCGAGCATGAGTTTTTTACGCAATCGGTACCGGCTCATTTCAACACTCCGAAACGACATATTAAGCAATGGTGCAATGTCTTTTGAACTTAAATCCATTTTCAGGTAAGCGCATAATTTTTTATCGCTCACGGTCAGAATAGGAAACTGTTCGCCCAATCTTTTCAGGTAGTTTTCATACACCAGGTCGAAGTTTTCCTGAAATTTTTTCCAGTTATTGTCGTGTTCAATATTTCTTTTTATTTCGTCCTGCATTTTCTGTATTCGCTTCACAATCGTATTTGGATCCGTTTTATCCGAAATATTTTCCCCGATTTTATCGAGCTTATTGTTTATTTCGAATAAAATTTCATTTTTACGGATCAGGTTCATAGTCGAACTCGCCAAATCTTGCGATTTATGTCGGAGTTCGTATTGCAGTTTCTGATTTTTAAGCGCAACAATTTCATTTTCTTTTTCCTTAGCATCAGCTTTATACACTTTTTCCTTTTCCTTCATTTCCAGTTCTTTTTTCGCCTCCATTTCACGGGCTCCCTGTTCCGACCTAAACTGAATGTACCTGACGAAAAAGTATAATGCAATGGCAAAAATTAAAATATAGATAATTATAGCTGTTGTACTTTGATACCACGGTGGTAAAATTACAAAACGGAAACTTGTTTCAATAGTTTGCGCATTATACAGATTCTTGGCTCTAACTCTAAAAATATACGAACCACTGGGAAGTTTTGTAAACTCCTTCATGTTTGTAGTTGAAAAATCTGACCATTCAGTATTGAAGTTTTCGAGTATAAAGCTGTATAATATCGAATTTTCGTTGCGGTATTCGGTACCAACATATTCGAAACGTATTGAATTGTGGTGCGAATCGAACTCAGGAATATTGGTGGTATCCTGATCATCAATAGCTGCATTTGTGAAATTTTCTTTTGCATTTGTAAAGCTTACATTTCGGATTGAAAGTTTAAATGAATCAGCTTTGCGATTCAGTTTTGAAGTTTTAATTACCGAAAAACCATCTTCAGTTGCTATAATATTATTGGTATCGTTCAAAAAACTTATGTGTTCAAATCCGGGAATCAATTTGTCTTTTAACGAGAAAAACGAAGCAGAATCCATTTGGTTCTTTCCGGCACTACGGTTATAAGCAACTTTAATTTGGGAACCTGACAAGCACCAAATATCATTAGAGTTTGAAAAATGCACTTTCATCGAATGGCGTGGATTTCCAAAAAGACTTTCCAACAAAACTGATTTTTCAATTCGATTGGTTTTGACATTGTAATGATAGAAACCACCTTCGGTTGAAAATCCTACCTGATTGTTGTGTTTAAATATTGTGTTGTTTTGCGTTGTTGGAAAACCTTTTTGTGTGCCATAAAAATATGTTTTAATTACACTGTCCATTTTTTCGTTCAATGTAAGTCTGAAAACGCCTTTCATCCAATGACTAAACCAAATTTTACCTTCCGAATCCTCTTCAAACATCCCGCCGGATTCGTTAAAACCTTTTATGAAATTTGAGAATTGCCACTTTTCATTTATTTTTTTTACAATAAAAAATCCCAGGTAGGATGCTCCAATTATACAGCCGGGTTTTGTTTTCAGTGCTTTAAATCCCCATGTTCCGGGAAGTCCGCTAATTTGTTCTACTTGATTGTTGTTGATTATAAATGCACCATGATCGCTTCCGCAAAACAAAGTTCCGTCAATTTCCGTCAAACTCCAGACTTGCCCCTGCACTTTATCGATCAACTGTATATTCGAAGGATTTGCTGTGTTTAGTAGTGGGTAAGAACTTATGTATAATCCCTGATTGGTGCCCAAATAGAGTAAATTATCGCGTACAATAGAAGTATAACCGGCACCATAAAGATTCGAATTTCCAAAAAGATCATAAATGGGTGAGTTAATCATCACGTAATCAATACCTTTATCAAGCCCAAGCCACAAGTTATCGAGCCGGTCGAATGAAATACTAAGAATTGTGTTATTCTGCAATCCTGTTAAGGTGTTGGCAAAAATTAATGTGTTATCATTCAGATTTTTCACTACAATGCCGTTTCTAACCGTCCCAATGGCAAGTTGATTGTTTTTAATTGTGGCACAAAACACCTGATTGCGTTTTATAAAATCATCTATATCTGTTTTAAATTCTTCAATTTTTTCACCGTTGAAAACGAAGATTCCGTTGAAATCTGTAATAAATAAAATTTGGTTGTTTTTAAAGGGTAAAATAGCACATACTTTTTTGTTTTTCAGAATTTCAGCGTTAGGGAAAGGCAAAAACATATCACCATTCAGTAGAGCAACTCCTGTTTTTAAGCTTGAGATTATATATGAATTATGCACTACAGCGGAACAACTTATTTTTTCGTTGAACCTGAAATGTTTTACCTGATTGTCATTGAACCTGAACACATCATTGTCCGCTTGAAAAAAAACTGAATTTTCCTTTGTATGAATTTTCCATATTTCTGTAAAATTCTTTTCAGAAGCTTTTAACTTTTCACTCATCGATGTAAAATTAAGTTCCCCCATTTTATTTCTGGTATAATATCCGAATTCATTAAAGGCACCCGCATAAATGCGTTCGCTTTTTGAGTCGTAACAAATTGAGCGCACATTCGTGTAGTTTCTTATCGGATATTTTGACCAACGAAAACCATCGTATTCAAGTAATCCGCTGTTATTTGCAAAATACATCCAATCATTTTTGCATTGAACGATATCCCAGTTTTGCACTCCGGCATTTGATTCCTTTTTTGAAAAATTTCGAACAACCGGATGCATTGCATTAACTGAAAATTGAAAAATAATTTCGGTAACGAGCATCAAATAAATTATAGTTCTTTTCATTATTTGAAATTTGATTATTAAATAAGAATCCTTTAAATTTTATATTGATGAAATTAGAAATTTATGATGAAAAACACATCAATTTTAATATTTTTATTTGGTAGGAAGTAGTGTTGAAATATGTTTTACAACATATATTAAATTATATAATAGATATACACGAATATAACTGTATAAATGTTGTGGTAATGTTGTAGTACAATTTATAAGTTGTTGATTTTATGTGTGGTGAAAAATTATTACATACAATGTACAATGACTAAATTTGCATTATCCAATAATTAAAAAACATCTCATTTAACAATTCACATAAAAGTATTTTTAAAATTCTATTGACAATGACAAAAAAAACAGTTTTTATTTTGATGCTTACTACCTTATTATTTGCTTGTCAAAAAGGCAAAGATTCGACTGAAATCAAGATTGACAAATTGATTTCAGAAATGACTTTGGATGAGAAAATCGGGCAAATGAATCAGCTTACCGGAATGGGTTTGTCAGACGACATGAAGGAACAGTTAAAAAACGGTCGTGTAGGCTCGATACTGAATGAGGTTGATGTAAATATAATTAATGAACTTCAACGAATTGCGGTTGAAGAATCGCGTTTGCACATTCCCCTTATTTTCGGACGGGACGTGATTCACGGATACAAAACTATTTTCCCAATTCCGCTCGGTCAGGCTGCAAGTTGGGATCCGAAAATTGCCGAAACCGGGGCCAGAATAGCTGCCGAAGAAGCTACTTCAGTAGGAATACGCTGGACATTTGCACCTATGGTTGATGTAAGTCGCGATCCACGCTGGGGACGCATTGCAGAATCGTGTGGCGAAGATCCATACCTTACTTCAGTATTTGGAGCAGCCATGGTGAAAGGTTTTCAGGGTGATAAACTATCCGATTCAAACTCCATGGCAGCTTGTGCAAAACACTTTGCAGGCTATGGAGCTGCTGAAGCAGGTAAAGATTATAATACAACATGGATACCGGATGTTCAACTCAGAGATGTGTATTTACCGTCGTTCAAAGCGGCTGTAGATGCAGGAGCTGCCACGTTTATGTGCTCATTTAACGATATAAACGGAGTACCATCATCTGGAAACAAATACCTGAACCGGGATATTTTACGCGACGAATGGAAATTTGATGGTATGTTGGTGAGCGATTGGGGTTCAATTGATCAAATGATATCACACGGTGTAAGTGCCAATTTAAAAAATGCTGCTGCTAAAGCTATTGAAGCGGGTGTAGATATGGATATGATGGCTCTTGCTTATATAACTCATTTAAAAAAGCTTGTAGAAGAAGGAGTAATTTCTGAAAAAATAATTGATGAGTCGGTTCGCAATATTTTACGCGTCAAATTCAGACTGGGACTTTTCGAAAACCCCAACGTAAAACCCGATTCCAACGCATTTTATAAGCCCGAAGCAATAGCAGCTGCAAAATATGCCGCCGAAGAAAGTGCAGTGTTGTTAAAAAACAACAACCTGCTTCCACTCGGCAGTTCATTCAAAACAGTTGCCGTAGTAGGTCCGTTGGCCGATGCTGCTTTGGAACAATTTGGAACCTGGAGTTTTGATGCTGAACCGGCTCATGCAGTTACTCCATTGAAAGCAATTACTGATATGTACGGAAAACAATATAAAATTATAGGAGAACCCGGACTTGTTTTTAGTCGTGATAGCAATGCGACTGGAATAACCAAAGCTGTAGCAGCAGCCAAAAAAGCGGATGTGGTGTTGGTTTTTGCGGGAGAAGAAGCGATACTTTCGGGAGAAGCACATTGTCGGGCGGATATCAGTCTACCCGGTTTGCAAAATCAGCTGATTAGTGAATTGAAAAAAACAGGAAAACCTATCGTATTAGTTATCATGGCTGGTCGTCCGTTAACGATCGAAAAGCAAATCAATGAATCGAATGCTGTTTTGTACGCTTTTCATGGTGGAACGATGGCAGGACCTGCTTTGGCCGATTTGATTTTCGGAAAAGTGATTCCTTCGGGAAAACTTCCGGTTACCATACCGCGTATGGTGGGGCAAATACCTGTATATTACGCACATAAAATGACCGGTCGTCCGGGGACAAATTTTGTTACCATCGACAAAATTCCTATTGGAGTTTTCCAGACTTCGCTCGGCAATACAAGCTTTCATTTGGATGCCGGTGATAAACCCTTGTATCCATTTGGATACGGACTATCTTATTCAACATTTGAATATTCAAAAGTTAAATTGTCGGCAAAAACAATGGAAAAAAATGGGAAAATTACAGCTGAATGCACTGTAAAAAATACCGGAAAATTCGATGCAAAAGAAGTAGTCCAACTTTATGTTCGGGATCCGGTTGCTTCGTTAGCACGACCTGTTAGGGAACTGAAAGGTTTTGAAAAGATATTACTCAAGGCCGGAGAAAGTAAAACAATAAAATTTGAGATTGATGCTACACAATTAGGTTTCTGGCACGAAGACAAAACATATTATGCAGAACCGGGCGAATTTCAGGTTTGGATTTCGAAAGACAGTCAGAGTGGGGAAGCGGTTTCGTTTAAATTAAAATAATATCAGAATTACATAAATAAATTCAAAATCATTATGAAAAAATCTTATTTACTATTGGCTTTTGTGACCATTTCAATATTTTCTT
>JAKLIM010000092.1 GCA_022709605.1 Bacteroidota bacterium
GAAGCAACATCTTTCTCGCCAGTTCGGAAAGATTGAACTATACGCTCTACCACATGAACACTTTCGGGCGGATGACAAAATTGCACTTTTCGTCCAACGATAGCCGGTGTACGTGGAAAAATTCGGTGCGGTGGATTGGAATAAAAACGGACCGTATCGTTTTCGTCAACATAAGTAATATCTACCGGTAAGTGATTGAAAATTAGATTAAATTGCTCAGCTGTTAATACGCCTGTAGGTAAATGAATTTTGTCCACATTGCTAAAAATCAATTCTTTATTATTCAATTCCGGTTGTTTCAATTCAGCATAAGGCAGCCCGATGCCTATGGTTTGTTGAAGCATGTCGCCAAAATGTACATCGGTCAGGGTTTCGAGTAACATCGGAAATATAATCTTCTCTTCCCTCAGAATAATTGTGTTTACATTAAAGAAAACCATTCCGCAAACCGAATTGAATTCCTTTATATCAATCTTGTCGGTCGATAATAAATCAATTAGTCTTCGCACATTTCGCCTTATGTCATCATGAAATGACCACATGATCTTTACACATTGATGATGTTTCCACTTGGTTTCCAAAACCGGAAAAACTACATTCTCGATAACTGTATAATGCAAAAAGAATTGCTCAAATGCTATCAATTTACCGGTTAAAGCCTGAATATGAACAATGTCTGCTTGTTTGTTTATGGCTTTAATATGCTCACGCATGTCTTTTAATTTAGCGAGCGCCAATGCATTGTCTTGTGTGTAAATATCAAGAATGGAATCCGGTGCAGGTTTTATCGCAGGATATTCGAGAATGGTTTGATAAAGTATATTGAAAAGTTTATTGGAAACAAATTTCAATTCTTCAATCGAAACTTGTTTATCAAGCAAAATATCGAATGCGCTTACAATATCATGCGGAATAAACTTGCTTGTTTTAAGTGCATGTTTTTCAATTAATTGCAAGCCATTCTCGCCCTGTAGCAATCCCTGCATATAATTAGCTAGTTCTTCGGCTCTGAGTTCGGCTGTGTTTGTAAATTCAGACATAACATTTTTTTAATTTTAAACAAAATATGATGATTTTCGGGAATATACTTTCAAAAAATTGCGGGAAAATTGTTTCCAATCTTCCCGCTCATTTTTATTTCAATTTTTTTGAAAAAAACATTTTAAGCATTAAATCGGCGAATACAACCAATCCACCAATAATCATCAACGAATCAGGAATAATTCTTAACCACATCCAGAACTTCATTGGTTCAACGGCACTTCTTAACCGTGCATAGAAATAACCTAAATCGTGTGCAATGCGAGTTTGCTCAATTCCTATAACAAAGGTCGGAATTGCATACAATAACGCTCCAATGGTCAAAATCCAGAATCCCCATTTGCTTAATTTGTTGTTCCAAGCCAAACCTTTGGCCAATGAATTAGTCCGAGCCACCATGTAAATAAATGCGATGGAAATATACCCGAATGCACCCAATAATGCAATATGTCCATGAGGCATAATCAGGTATGTACCATGTGAATAGTAACTGATTGTTGGTGTGTTAATAACCATCCCGAAGAATCCGGCACCAATCCAGTTGAGGATAGCCGAACCGGCCAACCACATAAATACGGTTCCAAACTCAAAACCTTCGCTTGAATGTGATTTCTCTTTCTGGTTTTTCATGGCTTCAATAATCATCAATGCCAACGGAAGCGGTTCGAGGGCAGAGAATATTCCACCAATGGCAATCCAGTACTCGTCCAAACCCTGCCACCAAAGGTGATGACCAATTCCCAGTGTTCCACTCATCATGATAAGGAACAACTCGAACATCATGGTTTTTACCGCAATCTTTTGGGAAATAAGTCCCAGTGAAACCGTGAAGAAAGCAATAACACCGGCAGCAAAAAGCTCAAATGTCAACTCTACCCACAAGTGGATAACCCACCAACGAAAATAATCGTCGATAGTGAAATTAGGAATAATTTTATGAATAGGCATCATTCCCGCCATGTACAAAGTGGCGATAGCAAATGCCGACCAAATAATGGTACTGACTAATGGATTGTTGGTAGCAGACTTACGGATTAGCGAAACTACAAGCAAGAACCAGAATACAAGTCCTACAACCAATCCGATATCCCAAACACGCCCCAGATTAATCAGTTCTCGACCTTCGTTGCCTAACCAAAACCAGTTTTCACGTAATTGACCGGTTGCACCCATGTACAATCCAATCATTGAGCCAACTGCAACTACCAACAATGCACCCCAAAGCACATCGACCAACCACGGGAATTTATGATCTTTGTTGGCTACCCAGGGTGCAATTAATAAACCACCTACAAGCCAGCCAACAGCTACCCAAAGAATAGCCAATTGTGTGTGAATTGAACGTAAAACATTGAAAGGCAATATGCTTTGATCAAAAATAAAGTCACCTTTTGGTTCAGTGTATAAATGCGATAGATAACCACCAATGAACAATTGGACCACAAATAAAGCAGCTACAATTGGAACGTATTTCAGTAATTTTACCTGCGATGGAAATAGTTTGGTAATTTTAAGTGCCGGTTCCAACTTATCTCCCGGTTCTTTTTTGAACAAATATTCGTACGATAAGAATATAACAACTATGGTTAAAGTCCATAAAATCAGGAATTCCCAGAGTGAAACCACATGCGAATTAAATGAAACTCCCTGATCCAATTGCGGTACATTAGGCCAGTCGTTCGACCACGAGCGGGTAGTGCCGGGACGAAGTGTCGAAGCTACTAACTGAGACCAATCGAAAAACGCTGCAATTTTCACTGCTTCATCAGGGCGGATAATTCCACCTTTAAAAGCACGTTCTGGATCACCTTCCACCAACATTTTTGTAATATAGGCCACATTGCGATGAAAAGCCTGAGCCGATGCATCAGTATAAATTGTTCCTTCTTCGAGCAACTTGGTTTGTTGCTTCACATCTTGCTTCACACGCTCTTTTACAGCACCACGCTCAATAGCTGTTAGCTGCGCATTGTTTTTTTTGTACATTTCCTGACCGTAAAAGTCGTACAAAAATTCAGTTCTGTAATGTAGCATTTCTGTTGTAAAATCGGGACCAATATACGCGCCCATGCCCAACAAACTACCCCAGTCCTGAAGATCAAATTCCTGAAAATACCCTTTTCCCTGCACAACATCCTCATATGTGTAGAGTTTCTCTCCACTTACAGAGCTTACAGTTTTGGGAATGGGCGGCACTTCTTTCTGCAAATTTGCCGTGTAATAAATCAGGATTGACACCATGAAAAGTGCAATAATCCAAAAGCCGGTAGTTAAACCTTTCCGGCTCATAAATTTGTCAATTAATGATTCTTTCATTGATATTTGTTTTTAAAGTTATTAAAAATTAAAGTGTTTTTATTTCAAATAAATAATGCTCAATTCGTTCACTAATACCAGGTATTTATCCGAGTATTCATTGTTGGGAGTGGACAAATTGGCTTCTTTAAAATCTACTGTCATTCCATCAAGTATTTCGGAAGGTAAAAAACGTTGTGCCATTGGATAAAGGATATTGTTTTCTTTGTAAATGTGATTACTGAGTAATTCGCAATAATTCAATAGGTTAACTTTTATTTGCGTGAATGCGGAATTTTCACCGGCCTTCAATTTGGCTATGCCTTCTACAGCCGCTTTAATATACGCTCTGCCTTCGTCATGTTCATGAAGCATTACGCCTATTGGACCACCTTCGCGAGGCATTCCGTGTTTTTCCATTTCCATAAATAAAACATCCTCTTCTTTAAGGTGATGGTATTTATCAGCAAAGTTTTGTATGAAATCAATAATCTTTTCTATATGATTCAGATGAATGTTGGTTTCATCTTTGCTATTCAAAATGGTTTGAGTTATCTCAATCATTTTCAGAATACTATCGTGTTCTTTTACTAAAATATCTATTGCATTCATTTTTTAATTTTTTTTGTTCAACATGTTATCAATTGCTTTTTTATTTTGGTCGGCAGTAGGTGAGGGGGTTTTTACCACCAACACCCTGAAGTCTGCATTACTTTCGTTGTATAGGCAATGCGGAATATCTTTTGGGCTGTCAACAAGCCAATCTTTAGTGGCGGTTTGTTTTTCATCGCCAATTTCAATAATGCCTTCACCTTCTAATACATAGAAAAATACATTTACCGCAGTGGTGTGTTTCTTCAGACTTTCACCCGGTTTTAATAGAATATGAACCACTTGAACATCATCGTTCGAATGTAATTTTCGGGCATCTACACCGTGTGGATTGTTTGTAGTTACCATTTCATTGTAGTTAATCTTTTTCATTTATCGTTGTTTTTATTACTTAGTTTAAATACTATAAGTGTGTAGTATATATTATAAAAAAAATATTTTGCTGGTGTTATTTCATATACATACTCTCAAGCATCGAAATGCCAATTTGAGTGTTAAAATACTTCTTTTTGATACTTTTAATGGCATCCATTCCTATTTCATCTTCATAAATATTGACCAAAAAATCTGCCTCAACCAGAATTTGAAAGTCTATGCCATCAATCTTCGAATAAGTATGATGATTTCCAATAATATAACATATTCGTTCAAGTATGTTATTGTTTAAATTGAACTCTGAAAGCAAAGTTTTTGCTACTTCAGGACCTTCGATTTCCTGATATGCGCCATTGGATGAATTGTATTTTTTCTCGGCCTCTTTTATGCCAATATCGTGAAGTACAGCAGCAATATCAACAATAAGTAATTCGTCTACTGTAAGTTGCTCACTTCGAGCAATGCAACTTGCGAATCCATATACTTTTAATGCATGATTTATTCTAAGTGTATCGGACCCGAAGTACTGAATCATTTTAAGTGTTATTTTCTCTGTCATTATGAAACTAATTTTTTTAAAGTGAAAAGTGAATCTTTAAAATTTAGGTATGAAAATTAGAAATAAAAATACAATATACTACTTCATTATAGTATATATAATTAAAAAAAATCAATAGCGTAATATTTTTTCAAAATCCATGTCTGAAAGCCTTGTCTCACTGAATAATTTATTCATTTCGTTTCTTTTATCTTCCCAGATATTATGCATGGCACATGGATTTGTACACGAACATTCGTCGAATCCCAATACACATCCATTTAATTTTTCCATACCTTCAACCGAGTCAATAATATCGTACAAAAAAATGTTTTGAATGTCTTTCGCAAAGGTATATCCACCATCCCGTCCCTGCGAACTCTTAATAAAACCCGATTTTGACATGTCTGTCATCAATTTTCGTAAGTATTTATCCGAAACTTTCAATTTTTCGATCAGGTGCTTTGCCGAATATAAATTTTCAGGCTCTTTGGCCATAAAAATCAATATCCGCAATGCGTACTCTGATGTTTTAGATAATTTCATTATATACTACCTTGAAGTATTATTTTGTACAAAGAAATAACATTTATTTTAATTTGCAAAATAAAAGGCAATATTTATCAAATATTTTTTGAGATTCTTTATTTTTATGTTGTTCCGAAAAACTCCACAAACAAATTTCACTTTGCAACAGAATATTACTGGAAGAGCATAAAGCAAATTTAATTTTTTACAGGAATAAATTTCATAATTACATAAATAAACTATTTAATATCAGAATAATTGACAATTAAGCAAATAAATTCTATAAATAAGAAGTTAAAATTATACTTTTAACAAATGTGAAAATATATTTTATTATAGAAATAGAAATAGATAATTCCCTTACATTCGGATAAGTTGACATAAAAGAAAAATCTCGCGCTTTCGGAGGTGAACTAACGTTCCGATAACTTTCGACTGAGCTCACGCCAAAGTCTATCGGAAGAGCTTAGCAAAATATTGGAATAACACCCTTATGTGATATGAGTACCTGACAGCCTCATGCGTGTTTTATAATCCGGCATAGGAAATGGAAAAGACTAAAACCAACACCCAACCCGGTAAGCTAAATCATATAGCTTAATTGAAAATAAAAATTGAAAATGAGAAATAAATAATACATTTAATACCCCAATCCAAACAACCATAGTGGAATTGTATTACCATATCCGGTCTCTATTTCATCTTTGGCAATATAACTTTCGGGCAATTCCTTTATCTGTTTAAACGTTTTATTCATCCCGCCAATTTCAAAAGTAAATCTATCATCAACCAGAAAATCACCTTTTTTTGCACCCGATATAGTATGTTTTAACGATAGTTGGTTTACAAAAAACGTTTCACGTACATTGCCTGTATTATAGTTTTCAGGTGCGAGTGCATGAATAAGATTGGTGTTGTCTAAAAACAACTTTTCAGGCTTATTCAATAAACTCATTCCTTTTTGGTCAGCAAGTAACATGCGAACTAACCCTGCCTTCTGCAAATAAATAAAATACTTCATTACCGAAGCTCTGTTTATTTCAAGTTGGCCACTCAAGGTACTTATATTGGGTGTATAAGGAACTAATGACGACACAATCATTAGCATTTTACGCAGTTTATAAATCGAAGCATATTCTATTTTTTCAACGGCAGGCAAATCAGTTTCTAAAATTACATTCACCACATTCCTTAATCGCATCGAATAGCGTTTTATACCTTCCTTAAAGTAAGGATAGTATCCATATTCAAGATAAGCTCTGAATGCAGGTATAATTTTAATTTCGGAACAGATTTTCGATGCTATTTCGATATGATTTTCAATGATGTCTTGTAATGATAAAATTGGTGCATCATAGTTTTCTTGCAATTTCAGAAACTCCCGAAATGACAGTCCGTGAAGGTGATAGGTGATTGCCCGTCGTGATAAGTCGGCATTGGATTTGTAAATCTCTAAAATAGATGAACCTGTAAATACAATATGCAAATCAGGATAACTATCGTAAAGATTTTTAATCTCAATAGCCCAATTCGGATACCGGTGGACTTCATCAATGAATATATGCGTGCCTCCCAAAGTGTAAAATTCGTGTACTGTTGGTTTTAACCCTGTTTTTGTGAACCTTATATTGTCTAAACTTATATACAATGCTTTTTTACGCTGGGGAAATTGCTTCTTAATATGCTGCAAGATCAACGTTGTTTTGCCTGTTCCCCGTGGGCCAACTATGCTTATTAGCCTATCCTCCCAGTCAATATCGGAGTAAAGATAACGCACGAAATCCAATTTAGTGGCTTCAATTAATCGATTAAAATCCTCATAAAGTTCTTCCATAAAAGTTTGTTTGATATTTCGGGTTCAAAGATACAAATATGTTCAATACATTGTACATAAAACTGAAAAAAATGTACATTTAAATGTTCATTTTTACAAATATAATGTAACTTTTATAGCTCTCAGTAATTATGGATTTTCGCATTCACTTGACACTGATTTAGTAAATAATAGAAGAAAGAGTTGGGTCAGGTAAACCGAAATCTTTCAGTTTTTGAAACGCCAAAAAATACGACACTTTACGAATGATAAAAAAAGAAAAAACTTTGCATTTTGTAAATAATATTACAAATTTAAAAAAAAGCGACTGTAATTGGCTTACAATCGCTTTAATTATTTGGTAAAAAAGGAGTTCTCTACAATGACAAACTTTATGGCTTACTGTATAGTTTATTATTTGTTGGAAATGGAAGAGAATAAGATCACCTGTACTCACAATATCTTTTTTACTTTTACCTGTTGCTTAAATACCCAAAATCTTTGAAGTGTGTAGTTAAATACAATGGAAACAAATAAATCGGTAAAAATCCGGCTTATTTTATAGTCGAAACCTATAATTGTGGTTATAAAATAAGTTCCTGTTGATTTTAATAAAATACTATTCAGTACTATAAGTGTAAATTTCATCAATTGTTTCAGAAAAGAATTTTCGTATGGTATATCCTTCGTATGGAATGTCCATATTTTATTCAGGCTGAAATTGATAATTGCTCCAACGATTCCACCCAAAGCAATACTGATAGTGTAATGTACATGAAATATTTCCGTAAAAAGAATCATAATCATGTAATCCGTCAAACCTCCAATTAGCGCCGAAAACTGAGCTTTTGCAAATACAAAAACCTGATTAAATATTTTCATTTTTATGCGCTTTTTCGTTTAAGTCGAATTCATCTGCTACTTTTAATAATTTATAGGTGTTAACTAAATTTGAAACTAATAATAAAACTGTAGCAATCAATGAAATGTATTGAATTGAATTATGAAAAAAAACTTCAATAATTAATATCATAGACAAAATGATTCGTACTTCAGTTGGGCCAAAAAGACCTGAATCGATGGAGTATTTACCCGTAATTTTATATTTTACGGTAGTGGTAATCATTTCCCAACCGTATAATACTACAAATCCAAAACCAATCAGTTCCCACAAACCATCGACGTAAACAACAAATCCCAGTCCCATTAAAATTATTCCAAGCCAATCGACTGTGATGTCGAGTGAATAGCCATACCATTTACGCGGAATCTGCCGATAATAAGCTATTCGTCCATCGAGTGAATCGCCAAACCAACAAACAAAATAACCTAAAACCCCGAACAAAAGATAAGCAGGATGAATATAATAACCCAGCAAAAAACTTATGAAAGTTATAATACTACCCAAAAAGCCAATAGCGGTGAGCATGTCAGAGCTTAACCATTTGGGCATACGTTGAACCAGATAAGCTATAGATTTCTGTTCGGAATCCTTAAATAAATTGGTGCGGCTTCGACCCTCTGCGATGACTTTTACAACTTCGTTGATAGACAGGTTTGTGTCTTCCATGATGCGATTTTATTTAATATGTAATAAAATGAATACCTAACTATTAAAATGTCAAAGTGTTTTCTCAAATTTTTAATATATCACTTATAGATTATTTTTACCTGAATTGCTTTGTCTGTTTGAACATTGAAAGCTGCTTTTTTGAATGATGGTTTATTGGAAAATCCAATGGATTGAAAGTTTGAAAATCCAATACCTTCCAAGGGCAAAATAAATTTTTTTTTGATTTTTCCATCTTTGTTTTCATCGTGCACGATATTTACAGCATATTTTCCTGCAGGTATGTTTTCAAATATTACAAATGATGAATGATTTACAATTTTTCCTTTTAGTATTTTGTAATACTTTTTGTAATGTTCATCCGGGAATGCATCTTCTCTGTTGTACAATGCGAAAATTACATTCCCGTTGGAACTTCGAAGTTTATTCACACTCACTGTTAAGGAGCTACCCTCTTTGTCAGATGCATGAATAAATGTACCAATTGGAATAAGCATAAGTAGCCCTATTAAAAGAGCCTGGTAATGTTTCATTTTAGTTTTCATTTACAAATTGTTTTTTTAATTATATTTGTTTTTTTGATTTCTTATTTATTCTTTCTTTAATCGTATCTACCACGTAATAAACCATTGGTACAACAAAAATTGTCAAAATCAGAGATGATAACAAGCCTCCGATAATTACCCATGCCAATCCGTTTTTCCACTCACTGGCTGTGCCTTTGGCCAACGCAATGGGTAACATGCCGATAATCATCGATAGGGTGGTCATCAAAATCGGTCTCATGCGTTCTTTACCGGCAATGAGTAATGCCTCTTTGAAATGTTTGCCTTGCGCTTTCAACTGATTGGTGAAATCGACGATCAGAATGGCATTTTTGGTAACCAGTCCCATAAGCATAATCAAACCAAGCTGTGCAAAAAGCGTAAGATCGTTCAGCGATAAATTCAATGCCAGAAATGCCCCTATAATTGCCATTGGGATGGAGAATAAAGCTACAAATGGATATATAAAGTTATCGTAAAGTGCAACCATGATGAGGTAAATCAGTATAAATGAAATTAGCAGCACTGTACCAATTGCTCCAAAACTCTCATTTTGAGTTTTAATATCACCGCCCCACGACATTTTAACACCTTCGGGCAATGGCTTAGTCTTCAGTTCACTGATTACTTCATCGGCCAATGTGCCTGAAGGCCGGCCAAACGCTTCGGCTGTCAATGTTACTGACGTTTGCCGGTCTAACCGTTCAAGCATCGAGGGTGAATTAGCCTGTTTTATTTCTGCAAATTGTGAAACTTCTATGGGGATATTCATTGGGTTTACAATGGACAAACGCTGTACATCTTCAAAATTTTTCCTGCTGAATTCATCGAACCATATTCTCACCGGATATTCTGTTCCATTTTCGGTCAGGGTGGCATCATCATTTCCGGTAAAAGCGGTTCGTAAATTCAAACCTACATAAGCTGTATTCAATCCCAACCGCTGCATTTTATCTTTATCGGGAATAACCTTATATTCGGGATTTCCTTCTTCTACCGAAAGTCGGACATTATCAGCTCCCGGAACTGCTTCAACAATTGCTTTCAGATCTTGCGCTGTTTTCATTACTAAGCCTAAATCGTTACCACTCAGGGAGATTTTAATCGGAGCCATTTTGGGCAATAAGCCAATTACAGCCATCGAAAAGTTGATGCCCGGAAACTGCGATTTCATTTCTAAACGAAGCGACTTCATAAAATCGAGGGTTTTAATGTCTCTTTCCTTATCAGGTTTTAACTGTATGGTGAATTCCGACTTGTTGGCCGCACCAACTCCCAGACTTCCAATTCCTGTACTTGGACCGGCAACGTTGCTGAAAAGCGTGGCTACTTCGGGTTGTTGTAAAATGAAATCTTCTATCTTTTGCGAAGTAATATTGTTTTGTTGAACAGTAATGGATTTGTCGTATTCTAAATTTAATCGGAACTTTCCCTGATCGCCGGTGGACATCATTTCTTTCCCAATAATACCTTGTTTCATTACCGCTCCCGTGAAAATCAACAGAAAAATTACAAACAAAGTAAAGAGGATTTTATGACTTAATACCCATTTTAACTGTCGGCCATACCATTCAATAAATTTGTCCAAGTGACGTTCGAACCAAAGTAAAAAACGGTTCATGAAATTGGTAGGATGGATATGTTCCTTTTTTCCAATGCGGGAAGCCAACCAGGGTGTAAGTGTAAACCCAACCAATAAACTCGTTAATGTTGAAGTGATTACCACTATGGAAAATTGCTTGAGCATGTCGGCAACAAATACCTGTAAAAACAAAATGGGTAAAAATACAACCACATCAACTAAAGTTATTGACAATGCCGAGAAACCGATTTCCATACGACCATCCATAGCTGCAATTCGTTTTTCTTTGCCCATATCCAAATGTCGCTGGATATTTTCCAATACCACGATGGCATCGTCCACCAATATCCCGATAATTAAGGACATGGCGAGTAAAGTCATCAAATTTAACGTAAAACCAAGCAGCCACATCACCGCAAAAGCCGTGACTAAAGATGTTGGAATGGCAACTATAACGATCAGAGAATTCCTGTAACTTCTTAAAAACAAAAGCATTACCAATGATACTAAAA
>JAKLIM010000093.1:0-5832 GCA_022709605.1 Bacteroidota bacterium
ACTGACCCTTTCAGAATGGATGAAATACTTGAATATGTTGATAATTCTGCTCCGGGAAATACAGCTGCAAAAGCATCGGTTGACATAGCTTTGCATGATTTGGCTGGAAAAATAATGGGGCAGCCATGGTATAAAATATGGGGACTTTCGGCTGAAAAAACACCTGTAACTTCCTTTACAATTGGTATCGATACACCTGAAGTTGTCAGACAAAAAGTAAAGGAAGCTGCCGGTTTTAAAATACTGAAAGTTAAACTGGGGCGCGACACCGACAAGGAAATGATTGAAACCATCCGATCGGTTACCAACACACCCATTTGCGTAGATGTAAATCAGGGCTGGACAGATAGAGGTATGGCATTGGAAATGATCCATTGGCTGAAAGAAAAAGGGGTTGTATTTGTTGAACAGCCACTTCCTAAGGAAAATATCGACGATATGGCCTGGCTAACACAACACAGTCCGTTGCCCACAATTGCCGATGAATTTCTGCAACGCTTACCCGATGTGAAGCGGGCCTATCAGGTGTATTCGGGCATTAATGTTAAGTTGATGAAATGTGGTGGTATGCGCGAAGCCCACAAAATGATTGACTTAGCCCGGGCTTTGGATATGAAAGTAATGATTGGTTGCATGACCGAAACATCGTGCGCAGTTTCCGCAGCTGCTCAGTTATCACCTCTGGCCGATTGGGCTGATTTAGATGGTAATTTGCTCATTAAAAATGATGTGTTTGAGGGTGTTAAAATTATAGACGGAAAAGTTACACTCAACAAACTGCCCGGACTTGGAATTAAAAAGTTGAAGACAAAATGATCAGTGACTTATTGTAATATTTGGGCTATGTAAATGTCTGTAATTCATTGTATTATAATTAGATTTATAAAAACTGACAATAATTTGTATTTATTTACAAAAATTTTTTATATTTGCATTCTTTAATTAATTATAAAAATACATTCTTTAATTTTATAAAAAATTCAGGAAACGATTAAATACATTTTTATTTATAAATTGCTGAAATCATGTGATTTATTTGTAAAATGAAACAGTATTTCAAAGATAATTTCAATTCGTTTTCATATTAAAATTAATAAATTCTTTTTAATAGTATTGATTTAAACATCATAACTTTTAGAATTTATGGTGCTTATTTTTTATAAACAGTTCTTTTACTAAATTGGTTTGTTCGCCTCAAACCAAAATAAAAAATCGAAAATGCAAGGCGCAATTAATCATTTATTTATCCTTAAATTAAAAATCATGATTGAAACAATTCGGGAAAAATGGATTCGTTTGGGTATTACCTGCCTTCTGGTATTTTTTACCATTTCTGTTGGTTATGCACAAACAAAAGTAATTAAAGGGAAAGTGGTTGATACAGACAATCAACCGGTTATCGGGGCAACAGTTAAGATTGTAGGTACAACTACCGGAACCATAACTGATGCCAAAGGGCTTTACACAATCAATGCATTGCCAAAAAACACCATCAGTTTTTCTTATGTGGGCTATCAAACAATTGAAGAAGTTGTTGGTACACGTACCGAAATTAATGTAAAACTAATTGAAGATGCCAAAATGCTGGAGGAAACTGTAGTGATTGGCGAGTTTGGTGTTAAGAGAATCGAACGTTCAGTAGGAGCAGCCATTCAAAACATCAAAGGTTCCGACATTGCGGAGTCCGGTCGTCAAAATTTCATTAATTCATTGCAGGGACGTGTAGCCGGGGTTAATATAACAGCTTCTTCCGGTTCACCGGGATCATCAACCACCGTTGTATTTCGTGCGCCAACTTCTATTTCAGGAAATAATAGTCCGCTCTATGTAATCGATGGTATTCCGGTAAGTAACAGCACTTTCGATATGAATACTCAGTTTGCAAAGGCTGCCACCAGTGCGCAGGGCATGCAAAATGACTTTACCAACCGCGGTTCGGATATCGACCCGAATAACATTGAAAGTATGTCCGTATTAAAAGGTGCTGCTGCAGCTGCACTTTATGGTTCCGATGCTTCGAACGGTGCAATTATTATTACTACCAAAAAAGGGAAATCAGGCAAAGCAAAAGTTTCTTATAGCAACATGGTTAAATTCGATGTTGTAAACAGATATCCTGAAATTCAAAAAATGTATGATCAGGGTGCGTATGGCACAACCAATTACTATAATGCAGGAAAATGGGGTGCACCTTATGCGCCAAACACAACACTTTACGATAATATCGGCGAATTATTTCAAACGGGTATCAACAAACAACACAATTTAGTTTTTGATGCCGGAAACGATATTATGACCATCAGAGCATCAGCCAGTATCTTGGATCAGACAGGTGTAGTGCCTGTGGCTGGTTACAAGCGAAAAAATCTTACGATTGCCGGAACTATTAAAGCGGCCGACTGGGTAAACATTAGTGCTTCTATGCAGTATATCAATAGTTTAAATAATAAAGTGCCCAAAGGTGCCGGTGGAATACTTGATTTGGCTTTGAGATGGCCAATTACCGATAACATGCAAAATTATTTAGCTG
Organism: Bacteroidota bacterium; assembly: GCA_022709605.1. Classification (GTDB taxonomy): domain Bacteria; phylum Bacteroidota; class Bacteroidia; order Bacteroidales; family Paludibacteraceae; genus Paludibacter. The sequence goes on from JAKLIM010000093.1 coordinate 2,531, forward strand.
CTGATGGTACTTCAATCAAATATCCGGACAGATATCAGGACATCGATATCCTCAATCCTTATTACGATATTTATCGAAACAAAAGGCAAGATGCTACAGATCGTTTTATTTCTACCATGAATCTGACAGTAACACCTTTCAAAGATTTTGAATTAAGAGCACTGGTTGGATGGGATATTTCATCAAGTAATTACATCACTTCCATTAATCCACAATTTACCACTTCGACCACTAAGAGTGGAAGTTACGATCAATCATCAGTTGTAGAATCAAACCCTACCATAAATTTACTTGCATCTTATACAAAAAAATTAAACAAGTTTGATTTTTCGGTGCAGGCAGGTTACAACCAATCTGAAAATGGTTCAAAAACGTTAGCTGTTCATGGTGAGAACTTTTATATCCAGGATTTTCAATCCATCAACAATTGCGATCCATTGACAATTACAACGTTACAAGCTACAAGAATTCGCAGAATTCAGGCTGTTTTCGGATCGTTTATGGCTTCGTATGGCAATCTTGCCTTTTTAACATTAAGAGGACGTAACGATTGGTCGTCGACACTTCCAATCGAAAACAGATCTTATTTTTATCCAGCTGCCGATTTTAGTTTTATTTTATCGGAACTTCCGTTTATGAAAAATCATTCTAAAACCTGGAGTTATGTGAAACTAAGAGGTTCGATGGCACAGGTGGGAAAAGATGCTCCTCCGTTGTCAATCACACCATCGCTTGCACTTCAAACTACTACAAGTGCAGGCTATGCGTATGGTTTTACCGGTCCAAACAAAAGTCTGAAACCTGAAATAGATCAGGCGTGGGAAGTGGGTATCGAAGGTCGCTTGTTCGACAACAGACTTAGTTTTGATTTGGCCTATTACGACACACAGTCTAATGATCAGATTATTACCGGTTTCCGTATGTCGTATGCCACAGGTTTTGTGCTGAATAACCGCAATATGGGTTCATTTAAAACAAACGGTTTTGAATTTTTACTGAATTATGACGTGTTGAGAAGCAAAGATTGGTTGGTTAATGTGGGTATTAACGGAAGTAAAAACTTCAGCGAAGTTTTATCTTTACCAACAGGTGTAACCGAATATTATAATTCAGCTACCTGGGTTTCCGGAAATATTCGTAATGGTATAATGGTTGGAAGTCCGATCACAACATTAACCGGACAGGATTATCAGAAGAATGCCAAAGGACAAATTTTAGTGGATCCTACAAGCGGATTACCTTTAGTAAACAGCACCTGGTCAGTTATTGGCGACAGAGAACCCGAATTATCTTATGGTTTTATAGCAAAAGTAAGCTATAAAAATATTTCATTATCCTGCTTATTAAATGGCAAATTAGGAACTGAAGTTGTAAACGGAACAAAACGCATTATGATGACAAATGGTTCAAGTTTGGAGTCGGTTGCACAAAGAGAAATGGGAGCAGTAATTTTCGACGGAGTTCTTAAAGACGGCAAAGAGGAAACAGCAAATCCGAACCCAAATAACATTGCAGTTCGTTTGGGCGATTTAAGTAGTGGATATGCCGGAGTAGATCCAAACTGGATCGAAAAGGATATAAATTATTTAAATTTATCCGAAATAAGACTGGCTTACAATTTTGAGAAAAAACTGATCAATAAAATTTCAGGAAATCTGGTGTCAGCTTTTTCTGTATATCTGTCTGGTAATGATTTGTTTCTGTTAACGAATTATTCCGGAATCGATCCTGTAGGAAACGCTACATCGTCGGCAATAGGCGGAACAGGTGGTGTTGGTTTCGATATGTTGAGTATCGGTGCCCCACGCGGATTCTCTTGTGGATTAAATATAACTTTTTAATTTTGATACAATATGAAAAAAATATTAATATCATTAGCAATATTATCGACAGTGTTTATTGCTTCGTCGTGCGACGATTATTTAGATGTCAATAAAAATATCGACACGCCCGATTGGGTTGAGCCTAATTTGAGATTAGCGCCAATTTTATCAGGATTCACATCAAATTACTGGGATGCAAGAATTATTGCTCCAATGAGTCAGTATTTGAATGGAAGTACCGTGCTCGGTGCAACTTACGGCGCACAAATGTATTATGCACCTACGAGTGATTATGCCGAGACCTTTAAAATGGTTTACTGGATTTGGGGACAGAACCTCGAAGATATGATTAACGACGGCAAAAAATTGAATCAACCTTTGTATGCCGGTATTGGTTTGGCGCTTAAAGCGTACGGTTGGTACCAAATGACTTCGATTCACGGCGAATTGCCTTGTAAACAATTTCTTGATCCGGGACGTACAGTTTTCGACTACGATTCTCAGGAATATATTTACAGTCAATCGCGTCAGTGGGCAAAAGAAGCGATTGATATTTTAAGTAAAGCAGATGCCACTGTTTATCCGGCTTCGTTGAAAAACAACGACCTGATGTACAAAGGCGACAAATCAAAATGGTTAAAATTTGCTTATGGTGTTTTAGCAAAAAACTACATTACAATTTCAGGTAAAAATGTAGCATATCTTGATTCGGCGATTACAGCAGTAAACAATTCGATGACCAGCCAGGCCGACGATGCAACGGTTATTAACGCCGGAGGTTCAGTTTCGGCTCAGGTTAATTTCTTTGGTGTGTTGCGTGGAAATCTTTCAACTGCTTTGAATCAATCGGATTATATGGTTGATCTGATGACAGGTAAAGTGAAATTATTCGATACCAATACCGGAAATCTTGTTACATCGGGTGGTGTTGATCAGTTAATGGCTAAACAATACATTACTGATACACTTACACTTGACCCAAGAGCTATCTGTTATTTTGGAACAACTGATACCATGCCGAATGATTTGAATTCAATAAATTTAAAAACCTATAAATTTGTTGGAACAAAACCCGGTCAAGCAAGTCAGGTAACTTTATTTGGCACTACGGCGGCACCATCAGCTGCTACTTCCGGAATTGGAAGATGGATTTTCAGGGACAATGCTCCATATCTTATCATGACTTATTCCGAACTTCAGTTTATCAAAGCAGAAGCTGAATACCGTAAAAATATGAAATCGGAAGCATTGGCAACATTTAAAAAAGCGGTGGATGCAAGTATAAAAACTACTGCAGCTTATATTGTACCAGGCACAGCCGTGAAAGGCACAAACGGAAAACAAAGTTCAGTGATTGGTGATAAAATCAGCTCAGCGAAGTACAATTCATTTGCCACAACCTATTTGAACAGTGCTTATGTGAATAATCTGCCGTTAGCCGATTTTGAACTGGCACACGTAATGATGCAAAAATATGTG
>JAKLIM010000093.1:5842-11221 GCA_022709605.1 Bacteroidota bacterium
TTTACCCTTGGGGATTGGATACATGGAACGATTTGCGACGTTATCATTACGATCTGAAAGTTGGTTCCGCCGGTATTCCTGAAACAGGAACTTCGTGGTCAACCACCCGATCTTTCCACAAAGCGGATACTGACCCGGGTCGCGTTTACAAAGGTTTTTATTTGCCTTCGGCTGATGTAACCAACAGAAGAGCAGCATTTGTAAGCACCAATCTCGGTTCGCCATCGTACCGCGTTCGACCACGTTATAACTCGGAGTACATGTGGAATAAAACTGCTTTGGAATCGTTGAAACCAATTTCGGGCCTGGATGCAAATTACAATACTTCCATGCTTTGGTTTTGTTTACCACAATAATAACATATAAATATTCAAGAATATGAAAAAAATATATTTTATAGTTTTAGCTATTATTGGTTTGGCGCTCAATGCGTGCCAAACCAATGAGATTACATTTCCGATGGATGAAGTGGATTTGAATGCGTACTCGCAAGTGCGGTTGTTAAATGTTATTCCAGTAACCGGCAACAGCGATACATTATTATTTAATGGTAAAAATCATTCTTCAGTATCCACTGTATTAGGTAGTTATTATCCATTTTCAGCTCCTAAATATTTTGCCGTACCCATTGGTGCAGCTACTATTTCGTTGCGGTTTTTGGCCAAGACTACGGCACCAACTGCTGATGCATTTAATTATTCAGGTAATATGACCTTGGCAAAAGGTAAATGGTCGGCTTATATTTATGATAAAACAAAAGATCCGATTTTATTGCAGGATGCTGATGTGGTTCCAACAACCGATGCATGGAACGATACCGTTTGTTTTATCAAAGTGGCTAATTTCTTCCACAAAGCCGATGGTGTAACACCTTACGGGAAAGTAACACTGAAAGCTAAAAAGAACGTAGCCGGTGCAGCTTGGGAAACGGTGGCATCTGATATTGATTTTGGTACACAATCGGCAACATATTATAATTATAAACTTAAAAACGTGCTGAATGCCAAACCATGGAGTGGTACTGAAGCCAACATTACGTTTGCAATTTTTGATGCTGCCGGTAATCAATATCAACAATTTACGTCGGCAACGGCAACAACAAAAGCGGCTCATTCGAGCACAAGCTGGAGTTTAGGCAAGGGCCGTGCGTATGTTATTTACCTCAATGGTAAAGAAGGTACTACGAATAACAAAGATCAATTTATCCGATTGGGAAGCTACAATCCTTTGTAATTGATTTTTTTGTATAACTATTTTAATCAACTTCTGGAATTTCAAATTATATTTGCAACTAAATAATTCATATTATCAATTGCAAATTAAAAATATGAAATTTCAGAAGTTTTTTAATTTATCTAAATGTAGAATATCAAAATGAAAAAAGGTATCGTTTTATTAATTGTTTATGTCCTTTTTGGGAGTTTGCAAATGCATGCCAGCCAGAATGTTATAGTTGGAGCCGGGCAAACCAATCTTTATTTGCCATTGTTAAATGCAAAGAAAATAGCTGTATTAACAAACCAAACCGGAAGAATCGGAAACGAAAATATCGTTGACTTTTTATATGGTAAAAAGGTAAATATCAAGGTGATATTGTCGCCGGAACATGGTTTTAGAGGAACGGCAGATGCCGGAGAAAAAGTGAATAACTCAATTGATGACAAAACCGGCATTCCTATTCACTCACTGTATGGAAAAAACAGTAAAAAATCATTGGATTCAATAATGAATTCGATTGATATAGTGGTGTTTGATTTACAAGATGTGGGTTTGCGATATTATACATACTTGTCATCGATGATACACATGATGAATGTTTGTGCTGCGCATAAGGTGAATCTTATTGTACTCGATCGACCCAATCCGAATGGTTTTTATGTTGATGGTCCAATTTTAGACATGAAATTTAAATCAGGAGTTGGAATTTTACCCGTTCCTGTGGTTCATGGTATGACTTTGGGAGAATTAGCATTGATGGCCAACGGCGAAAAATGGTTGGAAAACGAAAGTCAGTGCAATTTAACCGTAATTCCATGTCAGAATTACACTCATTCCACTTTATATGAATTACCTGTGGCGCCTTCGCCCAATTTGCCCAATATGCGTTCGATCTATCTTTATTCGTCGCTTTGTTTTTTTGAGGCTACACCTGTCAGTTTGGGAAGGGGAACAAACGCACCATTTCAGCAGTTTGGCCATCCGCAAATGACCGGTTACTCGTATTCTTTCACGCCCCAAAGTGTTTCGGGAGCTAAAAATCCGCCCCAATTAAATCAGGAGTGTTTCGGTGTAAATTTACAAACAAATCCTGCAAATTCAGTGATATTTCAAAACGGTGTTGATTTATCATATCTGATTGAAGCATACCGGAATCTGAAAATTGGAGATCAGTTTTTCACTCCTTTTTTTGAGAAATTGATTGGTGTTGATTATGTGCGCAAAATGATAATTGCCGGTAAAAGTGCAAATGAAATTAAAGCATGTTGGAAAGAAGATGTGCTGAAATTTAAAAAATTGCGTAAGCCCTATTTGCTTTATCCTGAATAAATTAATCTTACCTCAACTTTTACAGATTTGAAATTCATATTATTATCATGTCCCATAGGAATTTACATATAGGGAATTTAATTGTTATTATCAACTCTAAAACTCAAGAGGTTAAATAAGAAATATAATTTTGAGTTTATATAACTTTTTTCGAACTACATTTTATATTTGTAATTATATTTGTCATGAAAGGACTATATATGAATAACCGCCGGTAAAACCGGCGGATATGAGAGAAATGAAAGTTTGAGCCCTGAAAGGGTTCAATATAAATATATTATGCAACATTGAACCCCTTCGGGGCTCAATATTCTTATCATCACATGCCGCCGGTTTTACCGGCGGTTATTCACATTTAGCCACTTCGTGGCATAAATTTGTTTTTTAACAAACTAATTGAAGTGTAAAAGTAATTTAAATCACCAATTCTAAATAAGGATACTCAGGGTTGCCGAAACCTGCTGAGCGATAGAGTTTTTCGCCGGCCACTGAAGTATGCAATGCTAATTTTGTAACTCCCCGAAGTTTAGCTTCGGCAATTAATTGTTTTAAAATTAAAGTGGAAATGCCTTGTTTTCGGGCTTCTGGAATGGTGTACATGTTTAAAATATCTCCTTCAAGATAGGACGAACAATTAAAATCGCCCGGAACGGTATGTAAAATAATTGCTCCATACGAAACTGTAATAGCGTTGTGTTTAGCCATTAATGCAATACAATTACCATTTTCGATGCCTTGTTGAAAATAAACCTGTAATTCGGCTTTGAGTTTTTCGACGGTTAAATTATCCCGTTTGCCTTGCATTTCGGTTAAATAATTGATGCGGTGCAAAATCATTTCATCCACATCGCTTACCTCCACCTTTTGGATGCTGATTTTTTGTAAATCAATATTCATTGCGTTTAAATTTACAAATATTTATAACGGTCGTGCAATTACAATTCCGGTTGCATCCGATCTGTTTGCCAGGTATTGAATTAAAGTCTCATTTGAAATAACTACTTTCATCAGTTTTGAGCTGGCATGAAGGATGCGAAGTTGCTTGTTTTCATAAACAGCCATCACTACATGCGAAATATCCATTCCTTTCATATTTGTTGTAATTCCCAATATATCACCATCATGTATCAAAGATTCATATTTCTGAATTTCATTTTTTGGAATAAAACAGTTCTTTCTGGCTGAAATTTCTTTTTCTGTCGCCGTAATTTTATTTATAAAACCGGCATTGTTTTTCAGCATCTTATAACTTTCCGGATGCTGACTCATGTAATCTACATAAACAGTAAAGGGGACATTTCCCATTTCGCAACTTATATCCCGCACAATATTTTTTTGCACATTATTAAAAATCCAATCGCTGAAATAATGTAAACGCGAAGTGTAATCTGCTATTTGACCGTTTCGATACCTGATGGCCTGCAATTCTTTTCTGAATGTATCGTAACGACATACCGGATTTTTAAGGGTTCGCGCAAGTGCCAGACAATTTTCGGCCAGGGTGGTGCAGTCAAATTGCAGTAGATTAACAACTAATTGTTCGGTATCGTTATGCTCTAAAGTATGACCCACGTATGGTTTTTCCAGCAGGTAGCGACCAATTTTTATCAATAAATCGCCTGTAGATTTGCTTTTATCAGTTTTGAATTTATCAACAATATCTTCGAATGCATTAACCGATTGTTTCTCAATATCAGCATCGGACCATGCCGACTGCGAAAAAGTCGCCGGAATTGATAAAAACAGCAGAAAGAAAATGATGTAAAATTTTTTCGACATTTGAATTACTTTAAATTATTTGTAAAGTCTGCATTGAACATTCAAAGTAAACAAAGAAATCTGAATAAAACAACATAATTTTACATAATTATTAATTGCTTCAGAGATTATTTTTATAATTTTACAGCTGCTTACTTTTTTATTTTAATAAAAAATTCAAGCATGTTATTAATTTGTGCTTTTTTCAGCGAAATAATAATTTTTATTTCCCATTTTTATTCGATTCAATTATTAATTCAAAAGAAATCTATAAAACTAATATAAATGAACAAGTTAAATTGCTTTGTAGTGTGCAACGATATTGACCAATCTGAAATCACAGTCAAAAATCTGAAAGTTTCCAAGTTAGTCAATAAAGTATTTTTGCTGGTAAAACCCGGTTTTAATGAATCGATTCCGGGTTGTGAAATTATTGAAACCGAATCGGTTTTTAGTAGCGAAACCATCCAAAAAATTGCTCAGAATTCGGATGCCCAATATTCGCTTATTTACACCAAAGACAGTCCGCTTGAGCCCGGACAATTTGCATTGGAACGTTTTTACCGCATTGCCGAAGATACGCAAGCCGGAATGGTTTATTCCGATTATTACGAAATAAAAGCCGGAACTCGCGCCGCACATCCTGTGATTGACTATCAGGCAGGCAGTTTGCGCGACGATTTTAATTTCGGATCGGTATTGTTTTATAATGCTGAGAATTTGAAAAAAGCCGTTGCCGAAACGGTTGATAATTACAGTTTTGCGGGTATTTACAACCTGCGGTTGAAAGTATCTCAACAAGCCGAACTGGTACATATCAACGAATATCTATATTCTGAAATTGAGTCGGACACACGCAAAAGTGGCGAAAAACTATTTGATTATGTAGATCCGAAAAACCGTGCTGTACAAATAGAAATGGAAGCTGCATGTACCGATCATTTGAAGAAAATCGATGGTTATTTAGCTCCCGTTTTTAAAAAGATTGAGTTCGGCGAGGGTAATTTTCCCGTGGAAGCTTCGGTGATTATTCCGGTACGCAACCGTGTGAAAACGCTCGAAGATGCGATTAAA
>JAKLIM010000094.1 GCA_022709605.1 Bacteroidota bacterium
TTGTGTTAACAAAGATATTGACAAATTGGTAAGTACGCCCTAAGATTTGACAATCCGTTACAAATTCAAGAATGATTATTTCAAAATAAATTTTTTCTAATTTTATTTTCAATAATATTATAATGATGATTAAAAAATTTATACTCACAGGCTGTCTTTTCATTTCTTTTTTTGCGGCAGCACAAGACTATAAACTTGTGTGGGAAGATGATTTTGAAAAATGTACCATCAATAAAAAAAACTGGACGATAGAAGTGGATGGTTACGGAGGCGGAAACAGGGAATTACAATATTACCGCAAGCAGAATATTCGCATTGAAAAAGAGCCGGTTACAGGAGAAAAATGCTTGGTGATAACTGCAAAGACACAAAATTTCAAAGGTAAACCAGCCACATCGGGGCGCATTACTACTCAATATAAAAAGACATTTAAATATGGGAAAATTGAAGCACGCATTAAATTACCCAAAACGGCTGATGGTTTGTGGCCTGCATTTTGGATGTTAGGTGTTGATAAAAACGAGGTGGATTGGCCAAAATGCGGCGAAATTGACATTTTAGAAATGGGCAATAAAAAAGGCATTGATAATGGCACACAGGATCGTTATTTTAACGGGGCTTGTCATTGGGGCGAAAGTTGGAATGGCGGAAGTTATCCAAACAAAGGAATTCCTACAACAAATGATTATAGTTTGCAGGAAGATTTTCATACATATACTTTGATTTGGACACAAGATTCAATAATAATGTATTTAGATATTGATAAATTCCCAAATGCAAAACCATATTTCCAAATGCCAATTGTAGGTGAGAATTTGCCAAATCAAACATCACTGTATTTTCGAAAACCATTTTATATAATTTTTAACCTGGCAGTTGGTGGAACTTTCCCTCAAATTTACGATATAAATCAAATTAGCGCACTTGCCAATGGAAATGCTAAAATGTATATCGATTATGTGCGGGTGTATCAAAAACGTTGATTTGTTTCGTTTCCCTTTTTCCCGATAAAAAAAACTATTCACTATATATTTCAAAATTACGTATTCACGTTTTTAGAACGTTGAAAATTACCTTCCTATATAATTTCAATCAAAATGAATAAAGTCTCTGCAATATTTATACTTTTTTTGTTTCCTCTTTTCCTCTATTCGCAGGACTATCAATTGATGTGGGAAGACAATTTTGACAACCCTGTATTGAACGAAACAAAACACTGGACTGTAGAAGTGAACGGTGATGGTGGCGGCAACAATGAATTGCAATATTATCGTCGCGAAAATATTTCGATAGAACAACACACAAGCGGTGTAAATTGCTTGGTTATTAGTGCCAAACGCGAAAATTTCGGAAGTAAATTGGTTACTTCGGGTCGATTGGTGACACGCGGAAATGTGTCGGCAAAATACGGAAAAATTGAAGCACGTATAAAACTACCTTCAACTGCCAATGGCTTGTGGCCTGCATTTTGGATGATGGGCGAAGATTTTTCTTCGGTTGGTTGGCCACGATGTGGCGAAATTGACATTCTGGAAATGGGTAATGTAAATGGCATTTCGAGAGGGACACAAAATAAATATTTCAACGGCGCATGTCACTGGGGCGAAAACTGGACGTATTATGCTAAAGATAACACTGCAGCTTTCAGTTTACAGGACGATTTCCATTTATTTACATTGGTTTGGGGCGATAGTAACATAAAAATGTATCTCGACTTAGATAAATATCCCAACAATACACCTTATTTTGAAATGAGTATTGCCGGACAACGGGTTCCGGGTCAGGTAAGTAATTATTTCCACAAACCTTTTTTCGTATTGTTCAATCTGGCTGTTGGAGGCAATTTTACAGGAATTACCGGAAATGCAAATATCGCCAAAATCACCGCGTTACCAGCCGATGGTACTCCGGTGAAAATGTACATAGATTACGTGCGAATTTATCAAAAAGGAATTACCGGCGAAGAATTTAACGGACCATCAACCATTGTAGATACCGAAACTCCAACTTCATTCACAGCCACAAAAGGAGCAGTAACACCAAATTCGGTGGAGTTATTACTGAACGGCACTGATAATTCAGGTTCAGTTTACTACCAAATAACTTACGGAACTTCATCCAATCAGGTAAAAGGAACTTCAAGCGTTCAAAAATCTCATATCATTACAGGTTTAAATTCATCTACGCTTTATAATTTCTCCATTGTTGCTAAAGACGGCAACGGAAATTTAGCCGCGAACAGTCCGATTGTTGTTTCAGCTACAACCGGCGAAGCTTTCAAATTAGCCACCATCGATTTCGAAACAGTTGGTCACGATTGGACGTGGGTGTCGTTTGGCAACGGAAGCAATGCCGCCGATTTATACGCAGTAGCTCCAAATCCTTCGGCATCAGGAATTAATTTATCACTCAATTGTGCAAAATATAAAATCAATGTGGGGGCACAATCCTGGGCCGGCATTTATTCCGATAATGTGGGAAGTATCACTTTTACACCCGATAATTGCATTGTTAAGATTCAGGTTTACAAACCATTTATCAGTAATTATATGCTGAAAATGGAAAATGGAGCGACTACTTTTGAAAAAATTGTTCCAAATACACTTATCAATCAATGGGAAGAAATTACCTTCGATCTGACAGATAAAATTGGTCAAACCATTACCCGCATGACACTTATTCCGGATAATATTGCAACCCGTAATGCTGAAAGGATTTGTTATTGGGATAATATTTCCTTTAATTCAAAAGAACCAAACAGTATTCAGAATCTGAATAATTATAATATTCGATTATTCCCGAATCCATTCAATGATCATTTAAAAATTACTGCAGAACAGGAAATCAGCACAATAACAGTTCGAAATTTAATTGGACAAATGGTTATGAACAGAACCGCAAATAGCCGTGAAATAAATCTCGACACACAAGAAATGTCAACCGGTAATTATTTGGTTACCATCAAGTTAACAAACGGTGAAATATTCACTCAAAAGTTAGTGAAATAATAAATTTAAAGAAATAATAAACAAAAAAACATACAATGAAAAATCGCGGAATTTTATTCTTTTCAATAATTTTATGTCTGAACATTTTTTGGGCACTGAATTTAAATGCTCAAATTGTGAACGTTGGTAGTGGAAGTTATACCAAAACATTTCCCGGAACTGATGTGGCAGGACGAAATGGTTATCCTTCGGGCTCGCCACAAGTGTCGGGCGCTGCGGTTGGCAAACCTGCTCCAACGAACGACTGGTGGTCAACACTATTGAAAGAAAACCATGCAGGCAATCTTTTTAACTATCCATACACCATGAAAACAATGAATGACGGATTGGTGGTAAGTTATATTCCTCAGGGCGTAATAGACGATCAGTTGCCTGTAGTAGTGGGAGTTACCGGAATGGCAGCAACCAAAACCACAGTTTCTGATTTTTCGGATTGGACAGTTACAATGAATTGGAACGACGGAACGCACAATTTTGAAACAATTACCGGTATTGCTATGCCTTTTCTTTATTTTACAAAAGGAAATGCGGATGTAGCACAAGTGAAAGTAAATTTAGGAACTGTGGTTATCGACAACGAAATGCTGGTAATTACCAATGCCCGAAACGGAGCTGATTTTGCCGTGTACGCTCCTGTTGGAAGTACCTGGACACAAAATGGTTCTGTTTATACTTCTACGTTGAATGGAAAAAATTATTGGTCGATGGCATTTATTCCGCTTACAGCAACCAATGTATCAGCTGTGGCAACCGAATATAAAAAGTATGCGTATGTTTTTCCAACCAATACCACTTCTGCATTTAGCTTTAACGAAACCACATCTGTTGTTCGTACCGATTTTACAGTTCAAACAGTGGTTAAAGAAGGAACCGAAACTAATATGTTGCTTGGTTTACTTCCCCATCAATGGGCTAATTTGGCTTCAAATTCACCTGTTCCTGATAAATATTCGTATGCCACAATTCGCGGTCAAATGAAAACAATGGCCGGAAATAGTTTCAGTGTCGAAAATAAATTCAAAGGTATATTGCCAACGCTACCTTATGTTGATAATTACAGTGCAGGTTTTACTCCAACTGCTTTGACCGAAAAAATTACATCGATGGAAAACGATGTGCTCGAATTGTGGACTGATTCGTACAACGAAGGTCAGGTTATGAACCGTCTGATTCAAACGGCGCGCATTGCTGCTGAAACCGGTAATACGGTGGCCCTTAATAAAATGGTGGCTACTGTAAAGGAACGCCTCGAAGATTGGTTGAAAGCTGAAGGTGGTGAGAAAGCATTTTTGTTTTACTACAACACAACCTGGTCGGCATTGCTTGGCTATCCTGCAGGTCACGGACAAGATACAAACCTGAATGATCACCATTTCCATTGGGGATATTTTATTCATGCTGCCGCATTTTTGGAGCAATATCAACCGGGTTGGGCAGCACAATACGGCGAAATGATAAATCTGCTTGTTCGCGATGCTTCTTCAACCGATCGCAACGATACTATGTTCCCATATCTTCGCAATTTCAGTCCGTACGCCGGACATTGCTGGGCAAATGGTTTTGCTACTTTTCCGCAGGGAAACGATCAGGAATCAACTTCGGAAAGTATGCAGTTCAACTCATCGTTGATTCATTGGGGCCAAGTGACCGGCAACAAAGCCGTTCGCGATTTGGGAATCTACCTTTACACCACCGAACAAACAGCCATCGAAGAATATTGGATGGACATTCATCACCGCAATTTTCCTGCTTCGCAACAATATAGTTTGGTGTCGCGCATTTGGGGAAACAGTTTTGATAATGGCACTTTCTGGACAGCAGATATTGCTGCTTCGTATGGAATCGAAATGTATCCAATTCATGGAGGTTCGCTTTATTTGGGTCATGATACTGTTTATGTAAAACGCCTTTGGGAAGAAATTAAAGCTAAAACCGGAATTATGAATAATCAGGTAAATCCGAATTTATGGCACGATATCATGTGGGAATACCAGGCATTTCTGGAACCTGCCGAAGCAATAAAATTGTACGATTCCAATCCAAACCGCTCACTGAAATTTGGCGTTTCCGATGCTCAGACCTATCATTGGTTGCATTCGATGAATGCTTTGGGGCGCGTTGATGCATCAATAACAGCCAATTATCCTATTGCGGCAGCATTCAAACAAGGCAATAAAATTACCTATGTAGCTCATAATTATTCCAATGCTCCCATCACGGTTCATTTTTCAACCGGTTACGATTTGGTGGTTCCTGCCCGTAAAATGATTACAAGCATCGACAGTAAAGCCAATGGAACATTGACTTCATCGTTCGATCAGGCATTTATTGGCGGCAGTGTAAAACTGAATTTGAACATTACCGAAGGAACTCCAACCAAAGTAGAATTTATGGATGGAAATACTTCATTGGGAATTGTAAATGCAGCTCCTTACGTGTTTCAGGCTACAAATTTAGGTCTTGGCGTACATAGTTTTTATGCTAAAGTTTTCGAAAACGAAAAATTCAATACATCAAATAATGTCAATGTAACAGTCGGAAACCAATTGCCTTACAGCGGAACTCCTTCCGAGATTCCCGGAACAATTGAAGCCGGAAACTACGATATTTTTGAAGGTGGTAAAGGACAAAATATTGCTTACCTGGATTTAAGTCCGGGAAATGCAGGCGATTTCAGAATGGATGAATCGGTGGATGCAGCAAGTGTTACATCCGAAGGTGCAACAGTGGGTTGGATTAACGCCGGCGAATGGTTGGAATATACGGTGAATGTTGCTCAATCGGGTTTATATTCATTTGCTTTCCGTTACGCATCCGGAAATGCCAACGGTGGCGGCCCTTTCAGGTTAGAGCTTGATGGTCAGTCAATTTCAGAAAATATTGCTGTTCCTTCAACTTCTACAACTGTATGGACTGTATGGGCAACAAAAACGGTTAACGATATTCCGCTTAGAGCCGGAAAACATGTATTGCGTGTAGCTTTTTCGGCAGGTGAATTTAATTATGGTAAAATGACTTTTGCACGAACCGGAGATTTACCATTCAGTTATCCTACTGCCAATGCCGGAACTGATATTAAAGTTCTTTTACCACTGACTTCAACCACACTCAATGCATCTGCAAGTACAGAATCTGCCGGAAAAGCGTTAACTTATAAATGGACACAGAATTACGGTCCATCAGTCATTCAGTTTACAAGTACCACCACAGCAAAACCGAGTATCAGTGGCTTAGTGGAAGGAATGTACAGTCTGAAACTAACAGTTACCAATCCTGATTCGCGAACAGATATTGATGAATTGCTTGTAAATGTGAGTAGTTCTGCAAATATTCAGCCTACTGTGGCGCTTACTTCGCCGGCTAATAATTCAACATTTACGCAGGGAAAACTCATAACCCTTACGGCGAATGCCAGTGACTTTGATGGAACAATCAGTAAAGTTGATTTCTATCATGGAACTACTTTGATTGGCAGCGATAACACAGCTCCTTACAGCTTCGACTGGAATCCGGGAATAGGCGACTTTGTACTGACTGCTAAAGCAACTGACAATGGTAATGCAGTAAGCACTTCGCAACCTGTAAATGTAACCATTGCACCTTTAATGCTGTGCAGCACAACTTCTACAGCTGCATCACAAGGTTCATTTACAACGGGTTATATTGCAACTTTCGAAACCGTGGGAACAAATGTAACCATCACTTTTGAACTGTTGGATGATAAAGCAGGTGTTGTAGCTTATTTATGGAAACAAACGCCTTTCTCCGAATCTGCAATGACTAATGTAGGCGGAAAGACTTTTTCAACTACAATAAGCGGACAAGTTGCCGGATCTACCATTGCTTATGCTTGTAAGTTTGCTTTTTCAGGTGGAATGTCGGTTACAAAGTATATGACCTACGAAGTGGGAACAAATTGTGGTACAATAATTAATGATACTCAGGCGCCAACTTTATTTTCAGCTACAAAAGGCGCTGTTGGTTCCAATTCGGTAGAGTTACTATTAAATGCTACTGATAATTCGGGTGCAGTAATCTATACCATAACGTATGGTTCTACCACACTCACCGTAAATGGTGTTTCGGGAGTTGCTAAATCCTATTTAATTAGTGGTTTATCCTCTTCAACAGCCTACAATTTTACAATTACTGCAAAGGATGCAAGTGGAAATCTGGCTGCAAATAATCCGCTTACGGTTTCTGCTACCACTTTGACGGCTGCACTTTCGCTCCCAACCATTGATTTTGAAACAGTTGGTCAAAATTGGTCGTGGACATTATTCGAAAATGGCAGCAATGCAGCAAGTTTGTATTCGGTAGTTCCAAATCCTGTTGTTACGGGAATAAACAATTCAGCTAATTGTGCAAAATATACCGTTAATGCGAATGGTGCGCCATGGGCTGGATTATGGTCAGCAAATATTGGAACATTTACGTTTAATGCCGACAATTGCAAAATTAAAATGATGGTCAACAAAAATGTGATTAGCAATTTTGACCTGAAATTTGAGAACGACAATGCTTCCGTTGCTTTCGAAAAAATGGTGCCGAACACATTGTTAAATCAATGGGAAGAGCTCACATTTGACTTTACACAGCACATTGGAAAAACAGTTTCGAAAATTGTAATTATACCTGATTTTCCTGCAACTCGTACAGCCGGAAGTGTAAATTATTGGGATAATATTTCATTCAAAATTACCACCGGAATTGCTGATAATAAATTTGATAAGACAGCAACTTTATTTCCAAACCCGGTTCGTGATGAGTTGAAAATATCATCGGAACAAAATATAAATCAGGTAATTGTACGTAATTTGATTGGACAAATAGCAATAATATCGGATTTAAATTCCAACGAAGGTTCAATCAATTTAAGTCAGTTTACTTCCGGAAACTATTTTGTAACTATCAAATTCGTGAATGGTCAAATTGAAAATCATAAGATTATAAAATTATAATTTATGATTCAATCTTGCGGAGAATTAGATCTCTGCAAGATTGAATTTTTCATGAATAATATTGATTTAAAAATACAGTTAGTAGTTGGACATTTAATTATATCGTAAAACTTATTGAGTTGCATCCTGCAAAGTCCCTCTCCTTGGGAGAGGGATTTAGGGAGAGGTCGAAACTCAAAATTGAACATTATAACTTTCTACTTTATGTAAATTTTTTTCTTGCAAAATATGAATAAAATCTTAAAAATCACATTATTATGCTTTTTGATTTCAAATCTAACCGGAATTAATTCCTTTGCACAAGTGAAGAATTCCGAAACATTAAATCAAAAGCAGATTCCCATTCAACAACATCGAAAAGATTTATTGGGAGGAGTTTCGAAATCGGTTTGCTATTCCGGTTTCAGAACAGGTCAACATCCCGATCGCGGTGATGGTGCAAAAAATCCAACGGAAGAGCAAATTCTTGAAGACCTGAAATTGCTGTCGAAGGACGCAGGGTTTAAATTAATACGACTATATGATAGCGGTGAGAATTCAGCAACGGTCTTGAAAATTATTGCGGAGCATAAAATTAAAATAAAAGTAATGTTGGGAATTTGGTTAAATGCCGAACTTAGCAATCATTTAAGCTGTACCTGGTTAACTGAACCTATTCCGCAACAAACTTTAAATAAAAATAAACGGGTTAATGCCCAAGAAATTAACAAGGGTATTGCATTGGCCCAAAAGTACAAAAACATAGTGATCGCTGTAAATGTGGGCAATGAAGCTTTAGTGGATTGGAACGATCACAAAGTAGATGTTGACACCCTCATTTCATACATTCGAAAGGTGAAAAGTGCAATAAAACAGCCGGTTACAGTGGCCGAAAATTACGAATGGTGGGCTGCTCACGGTGCAAAACTGGCCAAAGAATTGGATTTTATCGCTATTCATATTTATCCTGTTTGGGAAGGTAAAGACATTGACGAGGGAATAAAATATTCCATTGAAAATGTGCAAAAAGTTCGAAATGCATTACCTGATGCTAAAATTGTGATCAGCGAAGCCGGTTGGGCAACGGTGGCTTCCGAATTTAAAGAACGAGCAAGCGAAGAAAAACAAAAACAATATTACAATTGGATAATGAAATGGTCATCAAAAATGAAAATCACTACTTTTTTCTTCGAGGCTTTTGACGAAGACTGGAAGGGAAATCCAAATGATCCATTGGGTGCAGAAAAACACTGGGGTTTGTTTAATGTGGATCGAACTCCAAAAAAAGTGATGAATTAATTGAAAGCTCTTATTTATAGTAAACACATAATATTAGGCGTCTTGTCTTTAATCTTTAATCTTTGTTCTTTAATCTATTTATAAAAAAAATATGGCAATTCACAAAACAGCGCCCGGCGATGTTGTTCCTTTTGGACAGAAAATCGCATTTGGTTCAGGGCATTTAGCAAATCAACTATTTCCGGCAGCATTGGGCATTTTTATGGTCGTTTTAGTGCTGTCGCTGAAAATGGATCCGTTTTTAGCCGGTGTTTTGGCGGCACTTCCACGTATATTCGATGCAGTGACCGACCCGATAATGGGTTATGTATCAGACAATACGCGCTCGAAGTGGGGACGCAGAAAACCCTATATTTTTCTGGGTGCTATCATTACCGGAGTTACATTTATGGTAATGTGGCAACTTTATCCCGAAAATTCGCAAACGTATAATTTTTTCTATTTTCTAATTCTTTCGTTGGTATTTTATACCGGTTACACAATTTTTGCAACTCCGCTAATTGGTTTAGGTTATGAAATGACCCCCGATTACAACGAACGAACCCGACTGATGGCTGTTTCGCAATGGATGGGACAAATTGCATGGATGATTGCTCCCTGGTTTTGGGTGATTATTTATGATCAGGATATTTATGCTTCTGCTCCTGAAGGCGCACGAAATTTATCAATGTGGGTAGGCGGATTGTGTATGTTGTTGGGAATCATGCCTGCATTATTTAACAAAGAACTTGAGCTGGCTGCATTAAAAGAGGATTCGAAACTGAATATGAAAAATATTGCCGCTAATACTAAAGATTTTATTGTTGGAATAAAGCAAACCATGACGTGCAAACCGTTTCTAAAATTGTGCGGTGCCACATTTTTAATATTTAATGGCTTTCAAACGATTGCTCAGTTTGCCTTTTTTATCATCATTTTTTATCTTTTCAATGGCGATACCACTGCTGCCGGACACTGGCCTGCATGGTTTGGAACGGTAAGTGCCTTGGCAACAGCTTTTTTGGTTATTCCAATTATCACATTTATATCTCAAAAAATCGGGAAGAAAAATGCATTTATTGTAGCAACTCTCATTTCGATGGTGGGTTATTTTCTGAAATGGTGGGGATTCAGTCCCGAAAATCCGAATATGATGTTTATTCCCATTCCTTTAATGTCGTTCGGAATCGGCGGTTTATTTACGCTGATGATGTCGATGACAGCTGATGTGTGCGATTTGGATGAATTGAACAACGGAACGCGCCGGGAAGCTACTTTTGGTGCGGTTTACTGGTGGATGGTAAAACTCGGAACGGCTGTAGCATTGCTTACAAGTGGTGCGGTTTTAAACTGGGTTGGTTTCGATCAGAATGCAACGGTGCAAACTGCCGAAGCCCTTACCAATTTGCGTATTGCCGATATTTTAATTCCAGTAATTACTGGCTTACTGGCCATAATTATTATTTGGAAATACGATATAACCGAAGCAAAAGCAAACGAAATACGTGAAATATTAACTGTACGGCGTGCTGAGTTTCTTCAGGAAAATAAAATTGTTGAAAAGATTAATATTGTTGAAGAAGTAAAGTAAATAGCTGAATATTAATTTTATAAGATTAAAATATAAATAAAATGGATGCTAATCAAAAATTATCCATCAAAGAAAAAGTTGGATATAGCTTAGGCGATACTGCCTCGCATTTTGTTTGGGACATGGTGGGCTTTTGGCTCTTATTTTTCTATACCGATGTTTATGGTATTTCGGCAGCGGCTGCAGGAACCATCATGCTGATAGCAAGGTTCTGGGACATGGCCATCGACCCGATAATCGGCGTGGTTTCGGACCGCACCAATACGCGATGGGGTAAATTCCGTCCGTATATTCTTTTTGGGGCAATTCCCTATGCAGTTTTGGCAATTCTTACTTTCACAACTCCCAATTTTGGGGAAGTTGGTAAAATAATTTATGCCGGAGCTACTTATGTGTTGT
>JAKLIM010000095.1 GCA_022709605.1 Bacteroidota bacterium
AATACAGCCATCGAAAAATATGTGGACTTTGTAACGCCTGAGTATCATACCGCAGCCGGACATGCCAAAGATATTGCTGCGGGTGCAGTGCTTATCAGCGCGCTTTTTGCTGCCATCGTTGGTCTGATAATTTTTGTTCCGAAGGGCTGGATTTTTATACTTAAACTGTTGGATTAAATTGTTTACTATGAGAAATTTGTTTACCGATATACTGAACCTGATTTATCCTAACTTGTGTATAATTTGTGGAGAAAACCTGATGGGCAAAGAGCATCAAATTTGCCTTTCGTGCCTGCAAAATATCCCGAGAACCAACTTCCATTTATTGCCCGATAATCCCATCGAAAAGAAATTCTGGGGTAAAGTTCCGATTCACCGGGGAACTGCATTTTTTTATTTTCAGAAAGGCTCTCCATTTCAAAAATTACTTCACGAACTAAAATACAGAGATAACAAAGAAATTGGCGAAATAATGGGTAAATACGCCGGAGTGGAATTGCTTGACTCTACCGATTTTTCCACTGTCGATATAATAATTCCCGTGCCCTTGCACCCCAAAAAACAGGCCAAACGCGGGTACAATCAGAGCGACTTTATTTGCAAGGGCTTGTCCCTGGTTATGGAAAAGCCTGTGGATACTACAAACCTGAAGAGAATACGCGAAAATCCGACGCAGACTAAAAAAACAGTTTACGAACGTTATGAGAACACCGAAAATCTTTTTCAGGTGGCAGATAATGAATTGTTTACAGGTAAACATGTATTGCTTGTTGACGATGTATTGACCACAGGATCTACACTCGAAGCTTGTATTCAGGCCTTACTCGAAGTGCCGGATATTAAAATCAGTATTTTTACGTTGGCAGTTGCTTAAATTTACAAGGTGAAAATAAAGTCTATTTGGTTCAAAAATAAGTAGAAGCTTAGGTGAAAGGTTTTATGCAAATGGATTCATCGTTTTATTAAAACCCACATTATCAATGCAATAAAATTCTTTATTGAAGTTAATTTAATCATGTTTTATATAAGCTTTCATAATGTATTTTAAAACATGCTTTAGAACATGCTTTTTTACCAATAAAATACCTCATTTTTTTGTTATTTTGTGGTCAATTTTGCAACATAAATAACTTAAAAATATGACAGTTCAAGAATTAAAATCAGCTTTTGAAACTGCTTACGGCAAAGCCGCAGAAGCAGTGTATTTCTCACCGGGTCGTGTAAATCTTATTGGCGAGCACACCGATTATAATGGTGGAGCCGTGTTTCCCTGCGCGTTGAGTTTTGGTACTTATCTTTTATTGGCAAAAAACGATAAAGGAGCAATGAACTTCAAATCGTTAAACCAACCTGAAATTTTAACGCTGAGTTTCGATCAACTCACCACTCCGCTTAACAAATCGTGGGTAAATTATCCGCTGGGTGTTTTGGCTCAGTTTATCAAACGTGGCGTTCCGATGACTCAGGGTTTTGATATTCTGATTTGGGGTAATGTTCCGAATGGTGCAGGACTTTCATCGTCGGCAGCACTCGAAGTGGTTACAGCTTTTGCAATGAACGATCAACTTGGAACAGGATTTAATCGCACTGTGTTGGCTCAAATCGGACAGAAAGCCGAACATGAATTTGCATTGGTAAATTGCGGTATCATGGACCAGTTTGTATCGGCCAATGGAGCAAAAGATCACGCTGTACATTTGAATTGCGATACCTTGGAATTCGAACTGGTACCCGTTAAACTCGAAGGCGTTAAAATCCTTATCTCAAATACACACAGTCCACACAAATTGGATTCAGGTGCTTACAATCAACGTGTAGCCGAATGTAAATTAGCTGTAGAACAATTGAATACCGTTCGTCCGTTGAAATATTTAGCAGAATTGACCGAGGCTGAATTCAAAAGCATCGAATCGGCAATTACTGATCCGGTAGCTCACAAACGGGCACGCCACGTGGTTGGTGAGGTTCAACGTACTTCAGATGCAGTAAAGGCTTTGAAAGCGAACGATTTGACCTTGTTCGGAAAATTAATGAATGCTTCACACGTTTCGTTACGCGACGATTACGAAGTGACTGGTCCAGAATTGGATTGCATGGCTGAAGAAGCATGGAAAATCGATGGCGTTATCGGTTCACGCATGACAGGTGGCGGTTTCGGCGGTTGTACAGTTTCGTTGGTAAAAGACGAAGCAATCGACACTTTCATTAAAGAAGTGGGCGCTGCATACGAAGCAAAAATCGGCATCAAACCCGAATTCTACATTGCCGAAATTGGCGATGGAGCTTGTAAAGTTGAATAGAAAAATTGACCCCTAATCCGTCAGCTGACGGAGAGAAAGAGATTAGTATTGTTTGTAATAATTAATGCTAATTAAATTCCCCTCCCGAAGTATCGGGAAGGGGTTAGGGGTAATAATAAATATAATATTATGAATGATATATTAATTGATGGAAAAGCCGTAAAGATGTTCACGTTGAAAAACAAGAACGGTATGTCGGCTGATATTACCAATTTCGGGGCAAAAATAGTTCGCTTGTTTGCTCCCGATAGAAATGGAAACTTCGATGATGTGGTGCTCGGTTTCGACACTCTCGAAGAAGTAATTGAAAAGGAAGAATATTACGGGGCTGTGTGCGGACGTTTTGCCAATCGGATAAAAGATGGAAAATTCAGCATCGATGGCAAAGAATATTCGTTGGCAGTGAATAATGGAACAAATGCTTTGCACGGTGGAGTGGATGCATTCAACACCAAAGTGTGGGATGTAATTTCAGTTTCAGAAGAAAAATTGGAACTTGAATTGTTTTCGGCCGATGGCGAAGAAGGTTATCCGGGAAACATGACAATAAAAGTAACATACATTTTGGGTGATGACAATGAAATTGACATTCACTACGAAGCTACTACCGATAAACCAACCGTCATCGGATTGACCAATCACTCGTATTTCAATTTAAAAGGTGCCGGCAATGGAACGATTAAAGACCACGTTTTGCAAATAAATGCCGATTTTTACACCGTGTTGGATGAATCTTTCGCACTTACGGGTGAAATTCGTCCGGTAGCCGGAACAGCTTTCGATTTCCGTGAGCCAACAGTGATAGGCGAACGTATTGATGACGAAGCTTTTGTGCCTGGTTGGGGAATGGATAACAACTGGTGTCTTCGCAAAGAACAAGCCGGCGTTTGTGCAAAAGCCGGAAGTGTGTACGATCCGGTAAGCGGACGTAAACTCGAAGTGTGTACAACACAACCCGGTATGCAAATTTACACCGGAAACTGGATTGAAAATCAAATCGGGAAACAGGGAAAAACTTACGACCGTCAGGATGCAATTTGTCTTGAAACACAAGGTTTCCCTAACTCTCCAAACGTTCCTTTCTTCCCCACGGCGGTACTTCGTCCGGGACAGAAATATGACGAATGGTGCGGTTATAAATTCACTGTGGAATAGGATATAATCTTTTCATACGCTTAAAAAAATTCCAAAGTTTATAACTTTGGAATTTTTTTTTAAATACCGGAAAGATCGGATATTATTAATGCATCATAATTTCCAACCCGGCATGAGTGCCTGTATCTTCGTAAATTAAATTGTCATTTTCGTACAATTGCAACTTAATAATACCTGAAAGTCCTTCTTTTATCGACTGAATCATTGCACCATTTTTGGGCGACGAAAGCGAAATTGTCTTTTCGTTTAATGCAAAAACGATGAGTTTCAATTTCCCTTTTTTTATCTCATAATTTACACTATTGATTTTTATCTCTTTGGCCGTTACCTTAGAACCATTGTAGGTTGCAAAGCGATATTCTTTCCCATTAACTATCAGGCAGATAATCAAACCATTAAAGTGAAATGCTTTAAATGGAATGATCGCTTCCGAAAACATAAAGGATGTTTCTGTATTTTTAAAATGATTCGATTGCATCCATACATATTCGCGTGGAAAAGACTTTCCCCAATCTTTTTCGATATATCCTTTTCCTCCGCTAAAATCAACGGGTTTACCATCGATTGTCAGATTTCCTACGAGCGTATGACTCATACTAACCACACCATGATAACATTCCATAAATGTAAAAAAGGAGAAATAGCCCATTATGGAAGGAGAAAGCAAAGATGTTTCGATTTTTGTGATCCCTGAGAATTTCAATTTTCCCTGAATATTTAAATCCTTATTTTCAATTGAAACTTCTACTCCATACTCTGTGAACGTGTTTTTTTGTATGCATAACTCAAAAGGAAAATCGCTTGCTTCGAAATCACTTTTATTGTATTCCACATAAATCGTTTTCAAATCGACATTGGCATAGGTTACAAAAACCTGAATAAAAGCATGTGAGTGCTGCTCATTTAAACTGATGCCCGGAATCAAAGCAACAGAGCAACTACCATCGGCACTCACCATTTTATAATACCAACCTTCAAAATAATTTTTCTTTTTGAGATTCCCCTGAAACAAGATGGGATTTTTTATTTTGCGCAACATGTTTTCGAATTTTTGATTTATACTGATTGTACAAATAATTTGACAAGTATACAATAAAAATCCGACATGTATTTGTTATTGGAAGAAAAGATTGTGTGTAGCGAGTCGGAGTGCGACTTCAAGTTGCACTCCGACTAACTAAGATAATACTGGAATTTTCTTTATTTCGAACTCCTGTTTTGTTCTTCTGAGGATGATGTTGATCGGTTGGCGCGTGTTTTAAAGTTGTCTTTACCAAACCGATAGTTAAAGGATAGGCTGATCCTTCGCGAATTCCAATGGTTAATAACATCGATATCAACATTGTCGTATTTGGCATAAGCGCTACCGTTGGCAGTATTAAAGAGGTCGTTCACCGAAAGTTTTACAGTTCCCATGTCTTTCAGTACATTGCGTTGAAAACCTAAGTTAACAGCATACCGTTCGCGTACAATGATATTACTGACTAACTGAGGCGAATTGTAATACCCGCTTAATTCCATTTCAACTTTATAAGGCAATGAGAAATTATTGCTTACATTGCCGGTAAAACTGTATTTGCTTAATTTAGATAAACTGTTTTCGTTCAGTTGAAGTACTTTGTACATACCGGTTACTGTGCCGTTTACGCGCCACCATTTGGTGGGTTGCAACTGAAAAGTTTCCGAAAGATTATAATCAAGGGAATTGCTTAAATTTTCGTTGGTTTGATATACTGTTTTTGAAGCATCATCCTGACGAATAATTTGGGTAAACAATCCTTTTGTGTAATTCATGCCCAGCGAAGTAATCAAAGCACTTTTGTAATTATGACTTAAACCCATCGAATGTGTAAATTGAGGTTCAAGATAGGGATTACCCACGTTGTAGGTATAAGGGTCAACCATCCATTTAAACGGATTCAGCATGTGATAACCCGGACGTCCAATCCGGTAACTGTATTTGACATTCAAATTATGCTTGTCGTTGAGTTTTTGCTGTACGAAAACCGATGGAAAGAACCGCAGGTAACTTGTGTCATTTACCTGATTGGTTACCAATGAAGTTCCTGTAGAAATGGTATTTTCTAAACGCAAACCCAGTTGTACGGTCGTTTTATCGAATTGACCACGACCATTTACATAAGCAGCCTGAATTTTTTCATCATATACAAAGTGATCAGACTGAGTGAGATAACCCTTCATGTCAATTTTGCTGTCTGTATTTACAAAACTGGTTTTAAGTCCCGATTCGAAATTAAAATTTTTCCCCACGGGCAAAATATAATCGAGTTTTGCAGTGTAAATATTAATTTTATTCCCCTGCTCAGTCGAAACTGCAATTCCACGGTTCAAATCATTATTATATTTATCAAAATATTTTCCACTTTGATCATTCGGGCTTTCAAATCCAAAATGTGCATAATCCACATCTACCGAAAGTGACTGACCGGTAGAGTCGATATCCCATTTGTAATTCAGATTGTAAGTCTGATTATACCATTTGTTGTTTTGAGTGGCCGACGAAACCAGCGAAGAATCAACAGTTTTATTCTTATCAGTAAAACTGGTGGTGCTATTCTCAATGTTTGAATTATGTCCGTTGTTTCCTTTAAACATCACACTCAAAACATGATTTTTAGTCATATAATAATCGGCACCCACTTTGTAATTATGCGAACTTCCTTTATAATCGCCTTTGTTGTAAATCAACTGATAAGCCCCTTCGAGTTCGGTGCTCGTAAAGCGACGTGAAGCATCCATACTGTTCCAACCGGCCCAGTTATTATTCGAATAGCTCCCGTAAATATTCAGTTTACCAAAGTTCATGTTCATGTCCAATCCGGCATTCCATCCCGGCGCGCTTGCATAATTTGCTCCAGCATTTACGCTGCCATTGAATCCCGGCGCTTTTGTGTGCCTGGTTTTAATATTGATTATTCCCGAATTTCCTTCTGCATCGTATCGGGCCGATGGATTTTCGATAATTTCAATTTTATCAATGTTTTTACCCTGCATGCCTTTCAGCATGGAGGCCAATTGTGTACCTGATACATAAGTGGGCTTATCATCTATAAGTATTTTAACGCCTTGAAGCCCTTTCAGACTAATGTTATCATTGTTGTCGATGGTTACAACGGGGAGTTTGCGGAGTATTTCATATACATTTTCCGAAGCCGAAGTTATGGATGCTTCAGGGTTAATGACCATTTTATCGACCGACTGTTCGATGAATTGTTTTTTGGCAGTAATAACCACATCGTTGAGCATTTCGGTAGTTTCGCGCAGTACTATTTTTCTTTCAATAACCGGAGTTTTTCCATCAACCACTAATTTTTCATTCTCAAGTTTGTCGTAGCCCAACATGCTTACCGAAAGAATATAATTTCCCTGAGAAACTTTTTCGATGGTAAATTCACCTTTATTATTGCAAACTTCACCTTTTACAATCTCTTGTGTTTTTGGGCTTATAAGTGTTGCGGTAGCAAATTCGATGGGTTGATTTTTTTCATCCGTTACTTTTCCTTTTACCGTTACAGTCATTGCATTGGTAGCAGCAGTTGTTGTTTGTATCGAAATACAAATAATCAATAGATAGTTTAAAAATTTCAGTTTCATTATGCTTAAAAATTTCAGTTTGTTTTTGTTCTCTTTTTTTATTGACGATAGATAAATAAGAATATTACATTGCAATGCTATATTTTTAGAATTAGACGCAATGAGATCTTATTTTGGATTTATTCTTCGTTATTTTGTAAAAGATTTTTTTTGTGTTTGTTCTTTCGTTTCAGTGTTCAAATGATTCAGATTATCGCTATGATTCTATTAAATTATTTATTGGACGTGGAATTGTATTACTCCTTTTTACTTTAAATGTTTCAGTTTTCATGATACATTAATCAAGTTTTACAATTTTAAATATTTTGTATACTATAGCATATCAGTTTATTACATCATTTAAATGTAATTATTACAATTTTTTAATTTGAAAAATATCACAAATCAAATTAATTTTGTATTTTTGAAAAAATATTTTTTATTAATTTTAAATTATAATGTTATGGATTTATCTGAATTATTAAACAGTCCCATCGGACAATCGTTAATTAATGGAGTAGCCGGAAAATTCGGTATGGATGAGAACCAGGCTGCAAATGCTGTAAAAACTGCCGTTCCTGTTATTTTAGGTGGTTTAGGAAAGAATGCACAATCGCAGGAAGGTGCCGAAAGTTTAAATCGTGCCTTGGAATCAAAACACGACGGAAGCCTATTGGATAATTTAACGGGCATGTTTCAATCGAATACCGACCAACTTGAACAAGATGGTGGTGGAATTCTTGGTCATATTTTTGGCGATAAAGTAGAAGCCGTTCAGAGCGGTGTAGCTCAAAAGTCTGGCATCAGCATGGACAAAATAGGTCCACTTTTATCAACTTTGGCGCCTGTAGTAATGGCTTATTTAGGAAAACAAAAACAAGAAAGCAATGTAGGTGCAGGCGGATTAGGTGATTTGTTAGGCGGTATGCTTGGCGGAGGCGGTGCTCAACAGAAATCAGGCGGCGGAATTATGGGAATGATTACCGGAATGCTCGATAAAGACAAAGATGGAAGCGCTTTAGATGATATTTTTGATATGTTTACCAAAAAATAATCAGGTTTTTATTTTTTTCAATATTTAAAAAAGTTATACTCTTTCGTGAAATCGAAGGGTATAACTTTTTTCATTTTCAAGATTTATTGTCTTGTTTGCTTAATTATCCGGAAATTATTCTTTTAAATCGTTTTTAAAGCAATAAAAAGGATAGACACTTAATTACTATCAAAAAGTATAATTATAATCAGCCAGCAGGGTTCTGCTTTCTTTAAATTTGTAGTAATAAGCGCCCTTTTTTGAGTTGGATTTATCTACTTCGTCTAATTTCTCCAGAAAATCAAGGGTAGTCATTTTCTTTCTGAAATTACGTTTATCCAAAGTCTGCGCATAAATTGCTTCGTACAATGACTGCAATTGAGTTAACGTAAATTTCTCAGGTAGCAGATTAAACCCAAGCGGCTCAATGGCAGCTTTCCGGCGAATAATGTTCAGTGTATCTTTTACCATTTTTGCGTGGTCGAAAATTAATTCGTCCGAACGGTTTATGTTCACCCAGTATGCATTATGTTTGTTCAACAGCGAATTATCGTGCAGCGATATGTCTATTAAAGCAAAATAAGCACACGAAATAACCCTTTCGCCCGGATCGCGATCGACGTCACCATACATGCCAACCTGCTCCATAAAAACATCTTCGAGACCCGTCAGATCGGTCAATACACGAATAGCGGCATTGTTTAGCGATTCGTTTTCTTTTACAAAACCGCCCATCAACGACAGACCGCCTTTGGCCGGTTCCATGGCCCGGTTATGGACCAATAATCGTATTTCATTATCGTGAAAACCCAGAATGATGCAATCAACTGCAACCAGCAGCGAATCCTGCAGACTATAATAATTTGAACCGGGACTCATTTATTTTATAGAAAAAAGGGAATTAAGAAAACAGGGAAATGAGAGATTAAGAAAAATAGGATTTGTATTATGGTAAAGGAAATTGGAAAAACAAGAAAATAAGAAAATTAGAATTTGGATAAATCTGATTGTATATTTCAAAAGATATTTCCTATTCCTTTATTTCTTATTTTCTCATTTTTTCAATTCAAACTATTTACCAGAAATACCAGTAGAATGCGGCACACAATGCCACTACACCAAGCGATGCAATAACATCCCATTTGTTCCAGCTCTGTTTGATAAGTGCTTTGTAGTCACCTGTGAAAGTGATAAATTCAATCTGTTTAGCCGTTGGTTTTTTAGTAAAGAATGATACTACAACCATAAACAACATGATGAAAACAAGTAACCAAATTTCGAAGATAAGCCAGTTGGTATGCCAGAACCAACTTGTCGATTCCCATAATCCGCCATTCATTACATCTTTACCTGTATTGGTAAAAATGTTGGTGAGCAAACGTGCCATACCAATAAGAAAACCTACAATTAATCCGGCTTCACCAGCTTTAGGAGTAATTCTTTTGGAGAAAATACCCAATACGAATACGGCCACCATGGCAGGAGCAAGCAACGATTGAATGCCTTGCAGATACGAATAAAGGCTGCCGAGACTCATCATTACCGGAATCCAAACAATACCAAGAATCACAACTACAATTGTTGCAATACGACCTACCAAAACGTAACGTTCTTCGGTCTTGTTTTTAAACATTGGTTTATAAAAATCTTCGGTAAAGAGTGTCGCACAAGAGTTGAAAAATGCCGCCAACGAAGCCACAAGAGCCGAGATAAAACCGATGGTAACAATTCCTTTTACTCCGGCAGGTAATACAAATTTAACCATGGCACCGAAGGCAGTGTCAGGATTTTCCAGCGTAAATCCACTGTCGGGGCGAGCTGCCAATGCGGCGGCTACCATGCCGGGAATGAGGAACATAAATACAGGCAACAATTTGAAATAACCGGCAGCAATAGTCCCTCTGCGGGCACGTTTCATCACTACGTCGTTTGCTTCGCCTTTTGTTTGTCCGAGTACACGTTGTACAATGTGTTGGTCGGTTGCCCAATACCAGAAACCGATAATCGACGCTCCGATAAATACCCAAAAGCCCGGATACTCATCATAAAACGGATCGCCCGTTTCGAGGTGGAACATGTGATTTGTGCCATAAGCCACACCATCAGCTCCAACGTTCAGTGTTTTAGAATAGTCGATCATAGCAGACCAACCATCAGCAATACTACCGCCTCCAAGGGCTGATAAGCCTAAGAAAAGTACCAGGAATGAACCGATGATAAGGATTGGTGTTTGAATGGCCGAAAGTGTCATTACGCCTTTCATACCGCCCAGAACAGTAAAAATACCCGTTAACACAATCAGGCCGATAGCTCCATACCAGAAAGGCAAACCAAGAAGGCTTTCCATAAAGATACCGCCGGTAAATGCCGTTACACTCACTTTGGTAAGCACATAAGCTATAAGTGTAATGATTGATAACCACGAACCTGTAGCAGGAGTGTAACGATTTTTGAGGAAGTCGGGCATGGTGATAATTTTTCCCAATTTATTATTCATAAGTTGGTAAAATGGCACAAAGAGCCAACCCAGGATGAGAATCATCCAGCCTTGCATCTCCCAATGCGCCATACCTACACCTGCTTTTGCACCGGTGCCGGCAAGTCCTACAAGGTGCTCTGAGCCAATGTTTGCGGCAAAGATAGCAGCACCAATTATATACCAGGGCTCGCCTTTGCCGAACAGGTAATCTTCGCTGTTAGCGCCCTGTTGCAAACGTTTGTCTTTTTGTACCGAGCGCCAAACAGCCCACGTTACTGCTAAAATTCCGACCGCGATAATTAACCAGTCGAGCCAAATAAATTCCTGTGAAGTCCAATTCATAATTTAAATATTGTTTGTTTATTAATATTATTTTTCAACTACAAATTTATAAATGCACTGACTGTTATACACTTTGCCCGGTTCAAGAATAGTCGATGGCCATTCAGGTTTGTTGGGGCTGTCAGGATAATGCTGTGTTTCGAGGCAAACACCGGTGCGTTGTTTGTAA
>JAKLIM010000096.1 GCA_022709605.1 Bacteroidota bacterium
ATGCTGTTTGAAATGGTAATATGGAAAGTTTCCGCTGTAATTTTGAATAGGAACTTTATATCCACGGTATAAATCGTAATTTTTGTACCGGGCAGGTAAATAATTTCTACGCACCCATCGGCTATCCGAAAAGTAAATAAAGTTAGATCTGTGCACATCATAATAAACTTCCATGTCCGGAAGATAATAATATTGCACTTCGGAGTAACCGGCTGGTCCCCAGGCTGGTGGTGTTCCTATATTCACATTGACCGATACCTGACTTTGCACAAATCCGGTAAATACAATGAATGTACAAACCACAAGGAAGTTAGTTCTTTTCATGTTTAAGCATTTTGTTATTTTGAAAACAAAAATAGAGTCATTTCAGTCCGAAATAGTTACATATTTAGAATATAATGTTACATTATTCACACATTTTATCTACCAACCTTCGCTTTAATACGTGAATTATATAACTTATTCTCAAAGAAATGTAAGAAACAGCAAACTTGTCGCATCTATCTTTACACAATGAATATTCATAAATCAATTCAATTTTTTAAACCTGAAAAAGTAACAACAAACTAAAATTATTTATCATGAACAATATTCTTTATATTATAGCCGTAATATTGATCATCGGCTGGGCAATAGGATTTTTTGCATTTAGTAGCGGTTCTATAATTCACGTACTCTTAGTAATCGCGATAATAGTAATTTTGCTTCGTGTAATCGGAGGTAGAAAAATTTAATTAACAATAATTTAAAAAAAACAGAAAAATGAAAAAAACAATTTTCTTTGCACTTCTAACGATATTTTCGTTGAGTGCAGCACCAACTTTTGCAGCAAAAGGTTCAACAAACAACGCAACTGAAACTACATTGACCACTGCAGAAGTTAATGTGTTGAAATCGCGTGTTGAAGAAATTCGCGATATGGATAAATCGGAACTGACAGCCAGTGAAAAAAGTGAACTTAAAAGTGAACTTAAAGAAATTAAGGAAACAATGAAAAGCGAACCTTATATTTATATTGGTGGAGGAACACTTATTCTTATCCTTATCCTTTTGATTATTTTACTTTAATGAGTTAATAACTGAAAATCCTGCAATAATTTTCTGAAATAAAATAGGGTTCTGTAATTTTTACATTACCCTATTTTTATTTAAAAAAAATCGATTTATTATTTTGAAATTCAAGGCATTACATTTAAAGGTTACAGTTAGTCTAACACTGTTGACTATTCTGATTTTTATCGGATATTGTCCGACAGCATCATCGCAGGGTTATTTTCAGCAGACAGTAAATTTTAAAATCGATGTTTCGCTGAATGAAACGCTACATGAACTCAATGCTTTTGAGCGAATTGAATACATTAATAATTCACCTGATACGATTCAGTTTTTGTTTTTTCACTTGTGGCCCAACGCGTATTCGAATAATAAAACGCCTTTGGCCAAACAAATATTCGCTTTCAAAGGCAAGCAAAAACTTTTTAAAAATCCGGAATTAAGAGGCTATATTGATTCATTAGACTTTAAAGTGAATGATGTTGCAGTAAGTTGGAAATTGCTACCCAACCAACCGGATATTTGTAAAATAACACTAAATAAACCGCTACTGCCTTCTGATAGCATTCTCATTACCACCCCATTTCATGTAAAAATTCCCAAAGGAGTTACATCGCGCTTAGGTCATATCGACCAATCGTATCAAATCACCCAATGGTTTCCGAAACCGGCAGTTTACGACCGTACAGGTTGGCATCCCATTTCGTATCTCGATCAGGGTGAGTTTTATTCCGAATTCGGGAACTTTGATGTAAGCATTACCTTGCCGCAAAATTACATTGTGGGTGCAACCGGAAGTTTGCGAAACGCGCTGGAAATTAAAATGCTCG
Organism: Bacteroidota bacterium; assembly: GCA_022709605.1. Taxonomy (GTDB): domain Bacteria; phylum Bacteroidota; class Bacteroidia; order Bacteroidales; family Paludibacteraceae; genus Paludibacter. Next base: position 1,884 of record JAKLIM010000096.1, read on the forward strand.
ATTCGCTTGCAGCCGATACTACCTGGAGAAGCATCAAAATGCTTGGAAAGATGAAACACAAACCTTCATCCGCAGAGAAAAAAACGCTGCGCTACACCGGACAAAACATGCACGATTTTGCGTGGTTTGCCGACAAACAATTTAATGTGATGAAAGGGAAAATCAAGCTTCCTGCTTCCGAAAAAGAAGTAACAACACTGGTTTTATTTACCGCCCGACAATCGCGATTGTGGCGAAATGCCCTTCTTTATACAAATCAGGCAATTACTGAATTTTCGAACCTGATTGGTGATTATCCGTATCCCGAATTTACACTCGTTCAAAGTGCGCTGAGTGCCGGATTGGGAATGGAATATCCCGGACTGGCGGTTATTGGGCTTACAAAAGATGCTTACTCGCTCGAAAATGTGATAACGCACGAGATTGGGCATTCGTGGTTTTATGGTGCGCTTGGTTTCAACGAACGTCGCTATCCGTTTTTGGACGAAGGCCTCACAAGCGCTTACGAAAACCGCATAATGACAAAAAAATATCCCGATAAAAAAGCCTGGGAATTAATTTTGAAAAAGGAGAAACAGGCAAAATTCTTTCAGGTTGAAAAAATGCCTGCAGAACGCATGCAGGAACTTGAGTGGTTAATTCCTGCCCGCAACAATACTGAACAAGCCCTCGACTTGCCTTCGACAGAATACAGTCGAATGAATTACGGACAAATGATTTATAACAAAACTGCGATGGGCTTCCGATATTTAAGGGCGTATTTGGGCGATTCGGTTTTCGATGCAAGCATGTGCGATTTTTACAACCAATGGAAATTCCGCCATCCCCAACCCAATGACTTGCGAACAGCATTCGAATTGCATACATCCCAAAATTTAAACTGGTTTTTTGATGATTTTATCGGCACAACCAAGCGACTTGATTATCGGATTGAAAAGCTAGAAAATCAGCAAATTCTTATTAAAAATAAAGGTGAAATGGTTTCTCCATTAATTATAGCAGGACTTAAGGGCGATTCAGTTTATTTTGAAAAATGGATCGATGGTTTTTCGGGCAGTCAATGGATAAAAATTCCGAAAGGTGATTTTTCCGTAATTAAGATTGATCCGAACCACGTCATGCCCGAACTTTTCAGGCTCAACAACAATATCCGAACAACGGGCATTTTTCCGAAAGCTGATCCTGTACAAGCGCAGCTTTTATTCGGCATTGAAGATCCGGAGAAAATCCCACTTATGTACATTCCGGCCGTTAACTGGAATTACGAAAACGGTTTTATGGCAGGCGTGGCGCTTTACAATGGTTTGATAACGCCAAAACCCATCGAATATTTGGTCATGCCTTTGTATTCGTTTCAAAATTCAAAATTGGCGGGATTTGGAAAAATCTCGTACAATATAACACCTTACAACCATTTCATCCAAAAGGCAACGGTTACTTTGCAGGGAACTCAATTTGGTGCTCCGGGTAATCAAAACTATAGTAAATTATTGGTAGGTGCGGATATTAACTTCAGAAAAAACAAAGATAATAATTCTGTTCAGCATAGTATTTACAGTCGAATTGTGCTTGCTTCCGATCTTTATCAGATAAGAAATGAAGTAGATGCAGACTTGAACCTGTATTTTCAGTTTGGATATAATTTGCAAAATTCGCGTTTGGTAAATCCATACAAGTTGCTGGTTTCATTTGAATCAGGGACTACTTTCAGCAAAACAGCCGTAAATTTTAATTACAGGCAAAGTTATAACGGAAAAGAAAATGGGTTGGAACTGCGGTTTTTCGCGGGTGCAATGCTAAAAAACACGGTGTCAAATTCCTTATATTCGCTTGCGCCCGGCGGCAGAAGTGGTCGGGAACAATACCTGTACGAAGGCACTTATCCCGATCGATTTGGCGAATTCGGGTCCTCTTTCTGGTCGCGACAAATGACAGCATCGGAAGGTGGATTGGTTTCGCCGGTTAATGGTGCACTCGGATACAGTCAATGGTTGGTTTCTCTTTCCCTTTCGAGTACTTTGCCCGGCATATTGGCCAAAACCGGAATTAAACCATTTGTCAACTTATTATTAAACGATCACGGATTGTCAACCGCTTATAATTCACCGTTTTTTGTTGAAGCAGGCTTTAAGGCAGGCATTTCGAATATTTTCGAAATTTATGTTCCTTTGGTGGTCAGCAATAACATAAAATCCAGCACCGGACAGTTTAAAGACAGGATACGTTTTGTGATAAATTTGGATATAGCAAAAGGGGGGAAATAGAAAAATATAATAATATCACCTAATCTTCTATCTGACCATTGACTTTTGCACCCAATTTTATTTTTGATAGGAATTGTTGAGTTCTTAAAAATTTTCAATCAGAAATAGTAAGTAAAATCAAATATTTAGTCAAATTTTATCTGAATCAATTATGTTACTATCAACGGGTCAACATTGTTCTATTTAGGTTAAAAATTTATCATTACATTTAGCTTAGTATTGTCAAACAATTCAAACTTTCGGTTTAAATTGTGATATTCTAAAAGCATTCCATTTGGCGTTTGACGATAAAAGGAAGTATATCATCTATTCATTCAACGGTTATAATACTGCCCATGTTTTTTATTTTCTTGAAAAAATACGGATATAAATTTAATTTAATTTATATCTGTAACTTGCTTTTCGAATTCTGTCCATTATTGCCACTCCCAAACCTGTTTCTTCTACCGATTCAATAAATATCTGAGATACCGAGGTGTCGTCTTCCATTGCATGCAAGGCAATGAATAAATTGGCTGCAATTTCTATAGCGTTTTGTGTCTCTGAAGTGCAAAAAACACGATTTGCGTTCGTGTTTGTTTTTAGTTCATCATGCAAAATAAGTCCCGAGTTGAGAGGCAAATTATTTACATCTCCCGACAGAATGTATAATGGTTTATTGGGAGAATAATGACTCTTCAATAATCCGGGTGCGTGAATTTTATCATTCGAATTGTCTTTGGAAATGGCAGTACAAGGAATAACTTTTTGTATATCGGTCAATGAGATAGCACCCGGGCGTAACAATATACATTTTCCATTCTGAATTGATACAACTGTAGATTCAACGCCGACCATTTCAGATTCATTCTCCAACAAATACGCCACATTGGTCAGTTGCTTTTGCACATGTTCAGGACGAGTCGGGCTGAGTAGTCCAAACCGATTAGCACTTGGAGCTGCAATAGGCGTACCGGACAATCTGATCAATTGCAAGGCAATGGGATGTGAAGGCATTCGAACTGCAACAGTGTTGAGTCCAGCAGTAACAATATCGGGTACACGAGCTGATTTTGGGTGTACAATTGTGAGCGGACCCGGCCAAAATGCATGAGCCAATGCATAAACCAGGTTGTCAATATTGCTGTCATACAAATCATTAATCTGCTTCATCTCAGAAATATGCACTATTAATGGATCAAAAGTAGGGCGTTGCTTTACTTCAAAAATGCGTGCAACAGCTAATGGATTGAACGCATCTGCGCCCAATCCATATACAGTTTCTGTAGGAAATGCTACTAAATTGCCCTCGACTATGCATTTAGCGGCAAATTCTATATCAGTTCCGGTTACTATCATAAATTTTCATAACGCTGATACAAATTCGTTGTCTTCCAGCAGCTTTTTTCGTTGAGTTTCCTGAAATTCGAGTACTTTGTTTCTAACCTTTTCATTACTTAAAGCAATGATCTTGGCTGCTGCAAGTGCAGCATTTTGAGGTTCGAGCACAACCATTGGTGCTACACCTGAAGGCATTCTCAAACTTGAAAACAAATCACCGCCTGCAAATGCATCACTATAAGGAGGACATGCAATTACCGGACAGTGCGTTTGAGCATCCGAAAAACCGCTCAACGCATTACTTCTTCCTGCAACTGTTATGAAAACAGGATTTTCAGCTTCGTGCGATTTAATTATTTCTAAACATTTGAGTGGAATTTTGTGAGCAGATGCCACATACATTTTTAACTGTATCTCAAAATTATTCAATGTTGTTGTAATTTTCTGAGACCATTCTAAGTCGGCTTTTGAACCCATTATAATTATTACTTTGTTCATTGTTCTTTTGTTGTTAAAAATGAATACTGATAATTCATTGGGATTATTTCATTGTATTCTTCCACGGAAGCATTCGCCAAACATGCTTCAATAATTTTTCGTCCCAACGGATTTAACTCAGGGGTTAAGAATTGTTCTAATTCTTTTTTGAAAAACTCAGTCAACATTTCAGCACCTGCATCATATCCTGTCACTCCCACTTCAGGTTGACGGTGTACTTGAAGAAATCTGGAAGGGATTTTCGCACCTTCAATGGTCAGATAATTCAATTCATATCCCAATAACGGGCATCTGGCAGGCTGGTATTGGTCGGCTCTTAACTGTGCATTTCCTCTGCGGGCAAGGTATTCGCGCATAAGCAATTGAGGTTTAAACCCTACTTTCCACACCCCAATGTATTGATTGGGCACCAAGGTATATCTCATACGTGGAGTTTGTACAATTTGCTCCAACAACAGATTGGCGTGTGTAACCATTTTACCGGTTGCAAATGGCCAGTATGATCCAACACCTTCCGATGCCATTCCTTCGCCACCAATAATACTCGGATTTGCATGTCCGCGTGGCGAAACCAATCTCCACAACCAAGCCAAGGCTGGAGGTAAAATATGGAATAATCCAAATATCCCATAGTTAGGATGCTCCAATGATGATGGAGGAGTGCGCACTCCAAAACTCCTTACATCAACTGTAACAGGTTTATTAATAACCGATGGTACAATATTTCGAGGAACAATCACCCTTGGATTTGGACATTTTTTGCCTGGTTCATCCTCAGTATGGTTCCATATCAGTGCTGTACAATTTGGATTTGTTTTAATATTCAAAAACAGCAATGGTATTTTGGGATTAATTGTTAATTTTTCAAGTGCAGGATCATCTCCATACTCACTAATGCTATCCACACGGATAAACCAGGCATTTTCAGCATCCAATACCGTAATCTTACCATTGTCCTTTTGAATTGACTTTGCACACAAAGCCATATCATCTGTTACCGGATTAAATGAGCAGAACAGGGACAAATTTATCAAACGTTTTTCGCCTGAAACAATATTCTCGCCTATCATAACCTGACCATTTGGCTCACGTATTATATGTTGCAACATTTCACTTTTTCCGCCACCACTTGCACCTTCGTGCATAAAAGTAGTCAGATTGTCATACGGACTAACTACCTGTACAGTAGAACAATGAGCGGTTATCCAACCTTCTTTTTCTCCTTTGGTCAACAATGCGCCATACAATCCCTTTTTGGCACTCGGGCCGGGATAAAGGTTGTAGGAATATATTTCGTGACGATTTTCGGTACGGTTATGCACCACCACTTGTTTGCCTTCGAAATGAGTATGACGAAACGTAGGTGCAACATAGATTACGGAATCAATACTTAACTCTTCTGTTAATTCTGAAACAGGTATAATTCGTTGCAACATAGCTAAACCCATGGCAAAAAAACCTGCATTGGCTGGCGCAATGGCAATACCACCAACACCAATATCTCTGTTGCCGGCAAAGTAGAAAAACACGGCCAATTCTTGATTTTTCAACCAATTAAAAGTTTCTATTTTCAGAGCGTCAAATTCATATCCAAATTTATCTTTGAAACGTATTTTGTCGCTCGGCAAATTATCTGCAATCGCCATTGTATCCGGATCACGACGGCGCATATAAGCATCTGTATAATTTGCAGAAATTCCGTTGGTAACCTTGTGTATTATTGCTTCAGTATATTCTCCTTTTCCGGGAATATCATATTTTACTTCATAACTTGTTTCGTTTACACCGCCTACAGCAGCTTCAACCAGTTGCTCTACCGAATCGTAAACGACATATCCTTTACAACTGTTTAACAAAACATACACATCGTCTGGCAACGCAATTTTCTTCTTTTCCAGTACCTTAAAGAAATCTTTCATTTTGCTTGTTTTTTTAATTATGAATAATTTATTATTTATATCTCGATATTGTTAAGTTATTGAAAATGTTCATGTTAATAAAAATAATTGCACAATTTACAAAACTGTTTTTTGCTAAATTTTCAAGATATTTTTAGTTTTGTAAAGCGAGAATATAACACTCGCTGACAGTGTCAGAAAAATGAATAGTAATGATAATTGAATAGGGATTTTGTAAAAATCAATAATAACCATCTTTATACCTACAAAAACCAATATGATTGCCAATCCAATAGCAAGATATTTAAATCTCTCAATAACATTTGCCAAAGCGAAATACAATGAACGTAAACCTAAAATTGCAAACACATTACTTGTATAAACAATAAAATGGTCTTGGGTTACAGCTAATATTGCCGGAATACTGTCTACTGCAAAAATTAAATCTGTTATTTCTATCATTATCAAAACTATAAACAATGGCGTTGCATAGGTTTTTTTATTTTGTTTTATGAAGAATTTGTCATTATGCAATTCATTCGTTGTAGGTATTAATTTTTTGAAAAATTTTATGACAGGATTTTTATCCGGTTCAATCTTTTTATCTTTCTCAAAAAGCATTTTTATCCCCGTAAAAATTAAAATCGCACCAAAAATATAAATAGTCCAATGAAATTTCTCTAACAACGCAACTCCTGCAAAAATAAAGATTACACGCATTATTAATGCTCCAATAATACCCCAAAACAAAACCTTATGCTGGTAAATGGGTGGAATGTGGAAGTAGGAGAAAATCAGGACAAATACAAAAATATTATCAACACTTAAGGCTTTTTCAATCACATAACCTGTAAAAAATTCCAGGGCTTTTGTCTCACCGAACAGATAATAAATTAATCCATTGAAACACAAAGCTAGAGAAATCCATACGCCTGACCACACAAGAGCCTCTTTTACACTCACTACATGAAGTTTCTTGTGGAAAACTCCCAAATCTAATGCTAACATCAGAAGTACAAATGCATTAAAAATTACCCAAAACCAAATATTTATTTCCATTATGTTAATTTGCAACTTATAATTGCCTTTTTACTGATTATTTTAATTTATTCATTATTTAACTCTTAAAGCGTTTATTTGTCGAAAACATAAGACCTAACTTGTATAAAATGAAATAAATATTTATGATTTATTTCAAATAAAATGTTATTTTCTTGAATCCAAGTCTACACAAGCTTTGTATATATTTTCAACCAATTGCGGCAACTGAGCCTGAGGCACTGCCGAAAATGCCAAACGAATAACATTGCCAAGTACAATCACTCCGGTACTGTATTTATCGAGCAAATGTTTGCGAATATCTTCTGCCAATAATCCCTTTTTAAGTTCAATACACATAAAATAGCCCGAATTGAAAGGAAGTGGAGCGAAATATGCAGCGTAATTTGGTTTAGTAATTTCTGTACGCAATATCTGATATCTGTTTTTAAGAATTTCGAATTTTTTCTTTTTCGACTCCTCGTAAGTTGGTGCTGAATATACTTTGTGCAATAGTGATTGTGACAATTGGCTTATGTTCGATATGTTTCCACGCACAGCACCTGCCGTTTTGTTTTCGAGTGCTTCGTACAATTCAACTGTACCACCTTTCACTGCATAACTTATAAATCCTACGCGAAATCCCCAAACATAATCCTCTTTTGTAGGTCCGTCAAGTTTAACCGCCAACACATTTTCCGATAGATTAGCTAATTCAACAAAAATTGATTCATTATAAACTCCTTCTTCGTAAACCAGTCCAAAGTAAGCATCATCAATTATTACAATCACTTTTTTGCCTTTGTCAGCCACTTTTTTTATTTCGGCTACAATGGCTTTAATTTCAGAGAATAATGGTGTATATCCGGCCGGATTGTTTGGGAAGTTTAAAAGTGTAATGATTTTTTCACCCTCAATCATATTTAATTGTTTCGCAAAATCAGTTACGTTAAAACCACCGTTATCGAAAAGTTCAAAAGTGGAGACTTTGGCTCCGTAACTATTTTCGAATATTAAATTATAATTTTCCCAATAATGATTTGAGAGCAAAACTGTATCGCCTTCGTTGGCAAACAAATAACCCGCCATACTAATACCATGTGTTAATCCGTTGGTAGCAATTGGGTTACTTATAACAGTTTCCTTCAATGATGGATTCTTGCGATAGATAGAATTTTTCCAAAGGCTTCGAAATTCGGGTTTTCCAAAACTCGGCGCATAAGGAAATATATTGGCAGTTGGCATATTTACCAAAGCATCAAACTCCGGAAGGTGCATCGACGAGCCATCGTCTTCAACAGCTTCGCCAATTGTTGCGTTTATCGTTTTTCCTTTTGCTTGAGCCGATTGAGCTAAAATACCAAGTTTCGGAAAAAAAATATTTTTGCCTCGATCTGAGAGCATTTGCAACACGTTTGGATTAAATTTCTCGATAGTGTTGTTCAGTAATAATGCTTGATTGTCCATGTGTTATAGTACATTTATTGTTTGAGTTTCTAATATACATTTTGCTGCTTCAGCTATATTCCCGCAAATTATGCATTCCGAATTTAATTCAGTTTTATGTTTCTCACCGTGACCGGTCAATACATAAATAGGCGTAACACCTGCATTTAAACCACATTCCATATCAGACGGATGATCTCCAATCAAATATGAATCGTCTAAACTTAGATGGTATAATTCGGCTGCCTGGTGAATGAAATAGGGTTTTGGCTTCTTACAAGCGCAATTATCTTCGTTGGTATGTGGACAGCAGAAAACAGCAGAAATAATTATCCCATTCGTTTTTAGTGCTTCCACAATATAATCATTTACAAGCTTTACTTCATTCGCAGAAGTTATGACTTTTGATATTCCGGATTGATTGGTAATAATAAAAAGTAGAAACTGTTCTTGCAATTTAAGAAGTGTAGGAAAAGTTTCCGGAAAGAATTCAACTTCTTGTGGGTTTTTGAGATAGCCTAAATCTTGTATT
>JAKLIM010000097.1 GCA_022709605.1 Bacteroidota bacterium
AATCCACTTTGATGACGCTCCCGACACAGTAAATTTTTATCGTATATCTGCTATATTACGACATACTTTTGTTGACAATAAACGAGCAGAAAAGAAGTTAATTCTCTATCCGAACGACCTTGCCATTGAACGAATTGATGGAGCTGATATATTTGATGCTAATTCAAATAGAAATTTCAATATCATTTCGGATAAACTTTTTGATGGGAAAAGTTATGAGCTAAAAATCTATTCTAAAATGATTTATTTCAAAGCTACTCCGGATAAAATTAAATATCCATCTCCAAATCTACCTCAAATACCTGTTAAATCAGAAATAATATTTGATTTACAAGCAATAAGCGATGACTTTTTTAATTACCTCAAAACTGTAAAATATAACAACACTGACCTGCAATATTTTTCGGAGCCGGTTCAGATTTATAGTAATATTAATAATGGTACAGGTATTTTAGGAGGAGTTACCCATTATTATTATAAAGTTAAACTGAATACCGGGCAACTTTGTTTTTTTTACTAATTGTTTGGTGTTACGATTTTTTTGTTTGTTAAAATTCTTAGAATAAATACTCATTTACAAAATACAGTATTTCAATAAATTATCAATTATTATCCTTTTCTAATCATTTCTACTTCTTCCACCGTTTTTGGTTTTACTTTTGAGCCAAGACGCCGAGCACCATTTTCGGTCATCATATAATCTTCTTCGTTGCGGATGCCACCAAAATTGCGGAATTTCTGCACTTCAGTCCAGTTCACAAATTCGGTAAACTTATTTTCACCCTGCCATTTATCCATCAATTCAGGAATGAAATATATGCCCGGCTCAATAGTAAATACATGTCCCGGTTTGAGTGGTTTTGCAAATCGCAACGATTTCAATCCAAATTGCGTACTCTTTGGCTCACCATCGTAACCAACCCATACTTCACCCAGATTTTCCATGTCATGCACATCCAATCCCATCATGTGACCAGTTCCACAAGGCAAAAACAATGCATGAACTCCGGAAGTAATAATATCATCCGTGTTTCCTTTCAGCAATCCGATACTTTTCATATTTTCGGTAATGGAACGACAAGCAGCCAAATGCGCGTTACGAAAAGGGGCATTCAATGCCAACGCATCAATTGCTGCCTGATGAGCTTCGAGACTCATTTCGTAAATTAGTTTTTGCTGCGCAGTAAATGTTGTGTCAACCGGAAAAGTGCTCGATAAATCACCGCAATAATGACTTTCTACCTCGCCACCGGCATCCAGCAGGAAAAGGTCACCGCTTTTCAGCACATTGCCGTGATAATGATTGTGCAAAGTTTGTCCGTTTATGGTGGCAATAATCGGGAATGATATTTCGCCGTTGGCAGCATATGCAATTTCGTAAACACGTGCCGCAATTTGGGCTTCGGTCATGCCCGGACGCGCCAACTGCATTCCCGCAACGTGCATGTCAACCGATAAATCTACCGCACGTTCAATTTCACGAATTTCTTCAGCGGTTTTTATTTCGCGTTGACTTACCACTGCACGAATGAATGGCAGAGATGATTTTTGCGCTATTTCGGCAGGATGAAATCCAAGTAAAGCTTGCAGTTTCAATTTATTTTCAGGTCGGTAAGGCGGCAAAAAATGAACTTCACGACCTTTAGACTGTGCCTCGGCAAGTAATTTTGCCAGTTCAGCAACCGGTTTTGATTCAATAATGCCTGCTTTTGCAGCATAATCGGCAATGGTTGGTTGTGGCCCCATCCAAACAATATCGTCGATGGTATAATCATCGCCGAAAATAATCTGGCGATCATTTTCCTCATCAATTACGGCTGCCAACGCCGGGAAATCAATACCAAAATAATACAAAAAAGTACTGTCCTGGCGAAAATGATACCCATTATCGGCATAATTCATCGGACTTTCGTCGTTTCCTAAAAGCAAAATCAATCCTGAACCGACTTTTTCGGCCAGAGTTTTGCGACGTTGAATGTAAGTTTGTTTGTTGAACATAGTATCGTAGTTATTTTTATTGTTCTATAAATTTCTGTTAAGCACACTGATAACCAATTGTTTTACAATTTCAGATTCATCGGTTTTGCTTGTTGCAATAAATAAAGTAAGTGCTGCAAGAGTTGCGTTTTCGATAATAGGTAAACCATTTGATTTTAGCAAAGCATTGTTTTTTTGCATAAAATAAATAAAACAAGCTGCTGCAATACGTTTATTCCCATCAACAAACGAATGATTTTTAGTAATGAAATATAGTAGGTTCGCGGCTTTTTCTTCTAAAGTAGGATAAAGCTCAGTGTTACCAAAACTTTGTTTAATTTGATTAATCGAGCTGTGGAAACTATCATCTTTTGGCTTTGCAAACACATCTGATTCGAATTCGGAATACATGGTTTTTATCAATGCCATGTATTCATCATACGTTGGAAAAATAGTTTCTGTCTGAGTTATCCCTTTTAAATCGAGAGTTTCATGGTCGTAGTCATCAAGCAACTCAAGTCCTTTGGCAAAAATGCGGAGCATTTCAAACTCTTCAGCAGTGCTCTGTTCGGCAATTACCCTGTTCAGAATACGAATGCCGGTTTTGAGATATTCAACTTCCTGCTGTTTTTGTGCCAGTCGTTTTTCATTGATGGCGTATCCCGTTATCAGATAATCTTTTAGGCGCTGTGTTGCCCACTGTCGGAATTGTGTGCCCCGCTGTGATTTTACCCGGTAACCAACAGAAATAATTACATCAAGGTTGTAGTACTCAGCTTCATTCAGCTGCTCTTTGCCTTTTATAGCACCGTGTGGAGAGGTATGTGCAAAAATTGCACATACCACATTTTTATCCAATTCCTTTTCTTTAAACAAATTGGCAATGTGTTTCGTAATTACAGTTCTATCCCGGTCGAATAACTCAGCTATTTGTGCCCGGTTTAACCATACTGTATCTGCATCAAACTGGACTTTTAATTCAGTTTGATTATCGGAGGTTTTATATATCTCAATTTTACTTTCCATATTATTCTCAATTTAAAAGTTTTAATTTAGAAAAGGAATTGAATAAGCTTATCAAAGTTTTTGTAATCAACAACAATAGAAAAGCAAAAGAATTGATAATAACTATTCCAAAATTTTAGAACTTTGGAAAAGTTAAAGGACTATTAAAAACTATCGTGTTCCGTTCTGTTGATAATTTCATTCTGTAAATCCAGTCCCAAATCGTTGAAATAATCGCTGTAACCTGCCACGCGGACTATTAAACTGCGATATTTTTCAGGATGCTTCTGTGCATCTCGCAATGTATCAGCATTAACCACATTGAACTGAATGTGATGACCATTCAGGCGAAAATAGCTTCGAACTAAACCTGAAACTTTGCGAACGGAAGTATCATCTTCAAAGAAATTCGGACTGAATTTTTGATTCAGCAATGTTCCGCCTGTGTGTAAATGATCAATTTTTGCTGCCGATTTTACTACCGATGTCGGACCGTTTCTATCCGATCCCTGAACCGGCGAAATGCCTTCCGAAACCGGAGTTCCGGCTTTTCGTCCATCGGCACTGGCATGCATAACACTTCCAAAATATACATGACAGGTTGTTGGCAGTAAATTAATCCGATATTCAGCGCCGCGCGGACTTTTATGTCCTTTTACCGCATCGTAATAAATATTGAAAACATCCACCAATTGCTTGTCAGCCACATCAGCATCATTTCCATATTTCGGTGTTTTGTAAAGCAGTTTGTAAAGCAATTCATCGTTGTTTTCAAAATTACTTTCCAGCGCACTGACGAACTCAGGCAAAGTTAGTGATTTATCTTCAAACACGTGTTTTTTCAAGGCTGTTAATGAGTCGGTCATTGTTCCCATCCCCACACCTTGAATGTAATTGGTGTTGTAACGCGAACCGCCCTGAATATAATCCAATCCCTGAGCCACGCAATCGTCGATGATAAGCGAAAGAAACGGAGTTGGAATGTGAGTCATGAAAATCTTTTCAATCGTATTGTTTCCCGTAATTTTGATGCGGATAAAATGCTCCACCTGTGCTTTGAAAGCTGTCAAAAGTTGTTTGTAACTTTTAAATTCTGATGCATCACCGGTTCTCAAACCTATTTGCTTGCCTGTTCGGGTGTCAAAACCATTGTGCAGCGTCACTTCCAGAATTTTAGGCAAATTGAAATAACCGCAAAGAATGTAGCTTTCAGTACCGAAAGCGCCACTTTCCACGCAACCGCTCGCACCACCATTTCGGGCATCAACAATGTTCTTTCCCTGATTCAACAATTCCTGAATAATGGCATCGGTATTGAAAATGGAAGGCTGTCCGAAGCCGGTTTTGGTAATTTTTACCGCTCTATCGATAAAACTGTCGGGATTTAGTTTACTAAGTTGCACCATAGAACTTGGTTGAAGCAAACGCATTTCTTCAATCACATCAAGCAAAATGTACGACATTTCGTTCACCGCATCCGTTCCGTCGGGTTTCACGCCTCCAAGATTTATCAGACAAAAATCGGTATATGTGCTGCTTTCCTGTGCTGTCACACCAATTTTCGGAGGAGAAGGATGATTGTTGAATTTCACCCAAAATGATTCGAGCAACTCAATGGCTTTATTTTTTGTCAATGTTCCCGCGTCAATTTCTTTTTGGTAAAAAGGATTTAAATGTTGATCGAGACGACCGGGATTAAACGAATCCCACGGATTAAGCTCGGTAACAACTCCCAGATGTACAAACCAATAGTGCTGCAACACTTCGTGAAAAGTGGCAGGAGCATGTGCCGGAACGCGGCGACAAACGCGTGCCATTTCGGTAAGTTCAGCTTTGCGCACTCCATCTTTTTCGTCGGCAGCCAATTCGTCAAGTCTCGAAGCATGGCGCTGTGCAAATTCTATGGCAGCATTTGCAGCAATTTTCATCGCTTTGAGCTCCTCTTTTTTGTCATATGCCAGCGGGTCATTTACAAAATCGAGTGCATTTATGCTTTCTTCCACATCATTGATAATGTCGCACATGCCTTTTTGGTAGATTTTATAACCTGCCACAGTATGCCCCGGAGCACGTTGTTCCATAAATTCTGTAAAAATACCCGCGCCGTAAGCATCGTGCCATTCAGAAGTCATTGCTGCCATCACCCGATCGCGGTTTGAACGACCGGTCCAAAATGGAATAATGGTTTTCTCAAAAGCATCACGCGTTTCGTCGTCCACCCTGAACCATACTTTTTCGCGCGAGTTCAGAATTTCCAAATCCTGCAACGAATGAACCGTAATTTCAGGGTAAGTTGGTGTTGCTTTGGGCGCAGGACCACGTTCCCCCACAATCAGTTCCATGTCGTTGATACAGATGGTTTTGTTGGCTAAAATGTATTGAAACGATTTAGCGCGTTGAACCGGGATGGAATCGCCAAAAGCAATATGGTTTTTATAAAACTCAGTTATCAATAAACCTCTTTCAGCCGAAATTGTGTAAACGGCGTTGAGGCTTTGTTCGCGTAATTGTTGAATTCTTGGTGTCAACCCACTGAGTTCTTCCGTCTTCTTCGTTGGGATAAATTGCGGGGAGTTTGAATTACCACTTTTGTTATTGTTGTCCGTGATTTTCATATAAAATCGTTATTATATTGCTAATTTTTAATCATTTATAAAAGAAATATCAAGTATTTTGATTCCCTTTATTCAGGGTTTTTTAAGATTATATTATTTCTTTATTCCAAAGAGATTTTAAAAATTCGTTTGCCGGAAAAATCTCAACTCCATTTAATATTCGTTTATTTTTATCCATTGACACAACAATAGAACGTGCTTCGGGAAAATCTTCAAGAAATGCTTTTAAACCTTTCAAATGTCTTGCATTTACTTCATTGCTCGATTTAATTTCGATAGCTATTCGCCCGTTTCCGATGATTGCGTCAACTTCGTAACCACTGCTGGTGCGCCAATATGTAATATCTTCATTAAGATCATTATAATTTATATAAGCAATAAGTTCCTGAATAATAAGGTGTTCAAATGCATGTCCAAAAGATTCAGTGCCTTGTTGGATATTTTTTCTATTGGATAAATAATTGGCAACTCCTACATCGAAATAATAAAATTTCGGAGCCAAAATAGCTCTCCTTTTTTTGGTTGCACTAAAACCCGGAATTAAATAACCGACTAAAGTATCCTGTAGTATTTCAAAGTATTCTTTAACGGTACGATGATCAATTCCACAATCTTGAGCTATGTTTTTATAAACCACCATTTCAGTATTGCTAAATGCTGCAATTTCTAAAAATCGGGTGAATGAATTTAATTTTCTGGAAATGGCTTCTTCTCTGATTTCTTCGTTCAGATAAACGCCAATGTATGCCCGGAATCTTTCCCAGGGATTGTTGACAGCATAATGTCGTGGAATCATACCGTTATTCACAGCCTTTAATATATCAAAGTCAGGTATTTCGGCACTTACCAATGGGAGTAAGGTTTTTTTTAATGCTCTACCACCAAGCAGATTAGCTCCAATTCTTTTTAACTTTCGAGGACTTGAACCGCTAAGAATAAACCGTAGTTTTTTCTTGTGAATGAGTGAATGAACTTCATCCAAAAGTTGCGGAATTTTTTGAATTTCATCTATTATTACTAATTCTCCTTCATTAGCCGTTTCAAGTTCTTCGCTCAGAAGTGAAGGACGACGTAAAAGTCGTTCGAATTCTTTCGATAATAATAAGTCGTAGTATCGTGCATTTGGATAAAGCATTTCTAACAATGTAGTTTTTCCAACCTGACGTGCACCCCATAAAAAAACACTATCATTATTCTCGTTTTCCAGATTTAATTTTCGTACATACATATCAAATTACAATATTATATCATGATATAATTACATTAATTGTTGCAAATATAATATTTATATTCATATAATCAATACTTTAAATAGATATTGTAAATAAAATCAATTTTTTATAATTCTCAATTAACATTTATTTTGCAGTTGGGTCACGCGGTGTTTAACCGCGCTCATTAAAATTTAAGCCATTAAGAACGCTGTTAAAAACCGCGAGACCCGAGATCTACTTTAATTTCGCTTATTCCTCATAATCTATCCACCAATTTTAGTTAAAAATCCGGCCTTTTCAAATTGCATTTTCGTTTTTTCCAAATCACTCTTCATTACCGATTTAAGTTCGGGTAATGAATTTACAATTCCAAACCGATCATATTTATGAGAAGCCGTGTTGTGATAAGGAAGCAAATTTACGCATTCAATGGAATGTTTTTGTTGTTTCAACAAATCAATGGTCTGATTTATATTCGTTTCTGTAAATGTAATGCCCGGAATCATGGGTAAACGAATCCACACTTTTTTACCAAGTTCGTGTATGTGAGTTAGATTTTCCATTATCAGTTTGTTCGAGACTCCGGTGAATTTTTTATGCAATTCATCGTCGATTATTTTCAAATCGTATAGAAATAAATCTGTATATCGAGCCACTTCTTCCAATATGTCCCACTTCACAAATCCCGAAGTGTCAACAGCTGTATGCATTTCATTTTGTTTACATGCTTGCAGCATTTCAATCAGAAAATCAGCTTGTTGTAGCGGTTCACCACCCGAAAAAGTAACGCCTCCTCCGGTTTCTTCCATGAAAATTTTCTCTTTCATCAATTCATTTATCACATCAGCGACAGTCATTTCACGTCCAACTGTTTCATTTTCAGTAAAGGTTTTATCGCCAACACGAACGGTCTTTGCCACCGTACAAATAGCAGCAGTCATACTTTCGGGATTGTGACACCATGAGCACGAGAGTGGACAGCCCTTCATGAAAACCGTTGTGCGGATTCCCGGACCATCGTGTACAGCAAAGCGTTTGATGTCGAATATAATACCCATGACATTTAAAGTGGAATATTAAATGAAAAATGAAGAAATGAAGAAATGAAAGAGTGGCTTAAGAATTCTCAAATTTGCAGTCACCAAAGTCCCCTTTAGGGGATTTAGAGGTAGGTAGAATTTTGTCTAAATCATCCAGCACTCGTACAAACCCTTACCGGATTTGTGGAGCAAATTGCCTTGACAGTTGGATGAATATTGCATTTGATAAGTGTGTTTTAAATTCAGAGTGCTAAAATACAAAATTATTTCATAGTATGTTCTGTTATAAGCAATAACAATTATTTTTTTTTACACAAAAAAAAGGTGCAAAGTATTGAAATTTTTATTCAAACTTTGCGCCATTTTTATTATCGTAAATTTTAAAGTTATTTATAAAGACAAAGATAAGGTGTATCTTCAGTACATTTAACTTTGAACTTAACATCTTTAGCTACCACGAAACTTTCAAATTTTTTATAGGTTTTCCAATCGGTTTCGCCGGGTTGTTGTATGGTGAGTTGACCTGAAATAACGGTCATCACTTCGATGGTACCCGTACCAAACTCATATTCGCCTGCTGCCATAACACCTACTGTGGCAGTTCCTTCTGCCGATTCTAACCCTATGGAAACTACTTTCCCATCGAAATACTGATTTGTTTTAAACATGTTTTATATTGTTTTTATTATTAATATTTTACCTTAATTGTTAAACGGGTGCCTTGTATTGTCCGCTTAAAAATTTATCTGTTTTTGAATCGCAAAAATAAGATTAAATCTAATGCATCACAAATCTTTTCTTAAAAACCGGGATAAAAATTTATCTGAATGAGCTCGCATTTTAAATAATTTGTAATTATTACAATAATGTATATTTATTAATAGAAATATGTAAAAACAAAAGGAAATCGAAACCTTCATTTCACGATCAGAACAATAATATTGAAATATAATTTAAATATTCCACCTTTAAACTATTAAAAAGGCAGGAAATTTGAAGGATTAGAAACAAATTATTTTAATAATTTACTAAACAGTGTCGTTTTGTCGTTTATTTTTATATATTTGCAACATTATGATATGCAATAATCATTATTTTATTACATATTAATACAAAAATAAGGTATATTGTATCAAAAAGATTGTAAAACTAAAAAAGGCAATACATGTATTCACTTGTCAAACAAAGAGACACCGTTAACAAATGGATGGAACGATTCGGTGTCCGTTTCGGTATTTATAAAGGAGGAAATTTTCATGAACAACTATTTCCTTTCGACCCTATTCCACGGGTAATAAGTCATAAAGACTGGATAGAAATTGAAGCCGGACTAATTCAGCGCGTCAATGCGCTTAATATGTTTCTGGAAGACATTTATAACGAGAAACGAATTGTGAAAAACGGTGTAATTCCCGAAGAATTTATATATTCATCAAGTGGTTATCTGGCACAATGTGAAGGAATTACACCTTCAAAAAAAATATTTTCTCATATTTCGGGGATCGACCTGGTTCAGGCAAAGGATGGAAAATGGATTGTGTTGGAGGATAATTTACGTATTCCTTCAGGAGCTTCGTATCCGATGATTGCGCGAACAATTACCCGCAAAATATCACCCGAAACATTCAAACAGAATGCTGTTTTCGATAATCGTAACTATTCTACGATGATTCGAAAAGCCATGGATTATGTGAATGTTGACAACGGATTAGAAGTAATCCTTACACCGGGTCGTTACAATTCGGCTTATTTTGAACATTCGTATCTGGCCGAGAAAGCGGGAGTTATTCTTGCTTTTGCCGATGATTTGATCGTAGAAAATGACACCGTTTACTACAAAGGATTGTTTGATAAACGCGAACGGGTTGGCGTGATTTACCGTCGCATTTCGGACGAATACCTTGATCCTTTGGCATTTGAAAGTTCGTCGATGCTGGGTGTTCCCAACCTGATGCGCGCTTACGCCAAAGGCAACGTTGCGATTATGAATGCGTTGGGAAATGGAATTGCCGACGATAAAGGAATATATTATTTTGTACCAAAAATGGTGGAATTTTACCTGGGTGAAAAGGCAATATTGCAAAATGCACCAACCTATTTGCCTTATTTTGATTATGATAAAAAATACGTTCTTGATAATTTGAAAACATTGGTTATAAAAGATGTTGCAGAAGCCGGAGGTTATGGTGTAATGTTTGGCCGTGAAATGAACGACGAACAGTTGGCGGATATCAAACAACTGATTGAAACTGAACCTCGCCGATGGATTGCTCAGGAAGTGATTGATTTTATCGATTTAGAAATAATGGATGGCGAAGAACGTATTTTCCGGAAGGCCGATTTGAGAGCTTTTGTTATTAGTGAAGCCGAAACAAAGGTTTGGCACAGCGGTTTGACCCGGTATACCCGAAGTCCGACTTCGTTTATTGTGAACTCATCGCAAGGCGGTGGTTTTAAAGATACTTGGATATTGAAAAAATAAATTATTCACCCCTAAATCCCCTGAAGGGGACTTTAAGATTGGCATTTGAGACGATAGTAACCTCAAAGCCCCTTTAGGGGTTTGGGGTAATTGTAAACAAAACAAATATAACAAAAAATTATGCAAACACTTACAGCCCGCAAAATAAATTCCGGCATTTCTACAGCTAAAGCGAATCGACTTTATTGGTTAGGCCGATACGCCGAGCGCGTTTATCTTACTTTACACATGCTTCGTAAACATTTCGATTTAATGATTGACGAAGACAAAGATTCGTACATTGCTTTTTGTACAAAAATGGGTATTGAAAACAAGTATCGTTCGGCCGATGATTTTACAAAACGATACTTATTTGATAGTTCGAATCCCGAATCGGTGATTAACATGCTTGAACGGGTGAAGGACAATGCCATGATGCTTCGGGAAGAAATTATGACTGAAACGCTTTGCTACATTGAACTTAGCCTGGCTCACATGAACAAACCTGAAGTGCAAAATGCTGG
>JAKLIM010000098.1 GCA_022709605.1 Bacteroidota bacterium
TGGTTTGGATGGATTAAATGGCTTAGATGGTTCTACGGTTGTTTTATCTGAAATATATACCATTACTCCGTCAATGTGGGTTTCGGTTCCTTCAGAATATGCGATTGTTGCACGTATTAATTGTTCTTTAATAAACGACCAGATAATACGGGTCATTTCGTCACCGTCGAGTTCTACAACCGGGTTTTGTACTTTAATTTTGTTCATGTTATTCTGATAACTGACAACAGACAACAGATAACAGTCAAAAGGATTAAGTTTTTCTCATTAAGAGTTTTACCTTTTTTCTGTTATCTGTTGTCTGTAGCCAAAATTTATTTATCTTTTATTTAATGGAATAAATGGATGTTTATCGCCCACGTTTTTGTAAGCAGGACGAATGATACGTTTGCTCGCAAAGTTAAGTTCTTCGATGCGATGTGCAGTCCAACCGGTGATACGCGACATGGCGAACAGCGGAGTATAAACTTCGGTTGGAAGTCCCATGGCTTCGTACACAAATCCCGAATAAAAGTCAACATTGGTACAAACCTGTTTGTTGATATCATCGCCCTTGAAGGTCATGAAAGCATGAACTGCACGTGCATCAAGCAATTCGAGGAAAGCGAATTCTTTTTCAATACCTTTTTCTATGGCAAGTTTCCGTGCCATTTCTTTCAATAACAATGCACGTGGATCTGATACAGTATACACTGCGTGACCGATTCCATAAATCAATCCGGTTTTATTATAAGCTTCTTTATTCAACATTTTCTTGAAATAAAGATCGATTTCTTTTACATCATCCCATTTCTTAATGGCTGTTTTTAAATGCTCGAACATTTGATTTACTTTGATGTTAGCTCCACCATGTAAAGGACCTTTCAACGAACCAATTCCGGCGGCAATAGCAGAATAAGTATCAGTCAATGTTGAACTTACAACCCGAACTGAGAATGTAGAGTTATTACCACCACCGTGTTCGGCATGTAAAATAAGACATAAATCAAGCAATTTAACATCTAATTCGGTGTAGTTGCCCGGACCTTTCATCATGTACAAGAAATTTTCGGCTATGGAAGCTCCTTCTTTCGGGTGACGAATGTGCAACGAACGACCTTGCTGACTGTGTCGCAAAATGTTATATGCATAAGCAATGATGGTAGGGAATTTCGAAATCAAATCAATTGACTGACGAATCAGATTATCGCGCGAAATGTCATCTGCATTATGATCAAAAGTGTACATTTCGAGCACCGAACGGGCTAAAATATTCATGATATCCTGACCTTCGAGGTCGATGATATTCAATTTCATTTTTTGCTCCAATGCCATCGAATCAGTAAGAATCGTTGAGAAAGTGGCTAATTCCTCAGCATCAGGCAAATATCCTGAAAGCAATAAAAATGCTGTTTCCTCAAAACCAAGTCTGTCTTCTTTTACCAATCCATTCACGAGATCTTCAACATCAATGCCCCGGTAAAATAATTTACCCGGAATTGCTTTCAAACCACCTTCAGGCAAACGCTCGTAACCAACAACGTCACCTACTTTTGTTAAACCTGCAACAACTCCCGTATGATCTTCGTTACGCAATCCGCGTTTCACATTCAACTGGGTGAATAATTCTTTGTCGATACGACTTGTTGATTTGATTGTTTCCGATAATTTATAAATCAGAAATTCTTTTTCGTTTGCCATAAACTTATTTATATATTTTATTATTTACTAATTACAATTTTTGAATTATATTAATTATTCAAGACCATTCAAAGCACTTCCGGCTCTGAACCATTCAATTTGTGCACTATTATAAGTATGTTGAGCCTCAAATTGTTCACTCGTTCCATCCGAATGTTTAAGATTTATCACAATATTCTTTTCGGGTGTAAATTCACTTAATCCCAATATGCTGATTTTGTCGTCTTCACGTACTTTTTCATAATCATTTTTATCAGCAAATGTTAATGCTAACATGCCTTGCTTCTTCAAATTGGTTTCGTGAATACGGGCGAATGATTTTACCAGAATCGCTTTTACATTCAGAAAACGAGGTTCCATTGCTGCATGTTCGCGACTTGAACCTTCGCCGTAATTTTCTTCGGCAACCACGATTGAACCAACTCCTTTTGCTTTATATTTACGTGCCAAAGCCGGTACTGCCATATATTCGCCGGTTTCAGGATCGAGTACTGCATTTGTTTTTTCGGTAAATGCGTTTACAGCACCTATCAACATATTGTCGGAAATATTATCCAAATGACCACGGAAACGCAACCAAGGTCCGGCCATCGAAATATGATCGGTAGTACATTTGCCCTTCGCTTTTATCAGCAACGGTTGATCGATATAATCATTTCCATCCCAGGGAGCAAAAGGAACCAAAACCTGTAAACGATTCGATTCAGGATTAATATTTACCTGTACCTGACTTCCATCTTCAACTGGAGCCACATACCCGGCATCTTTCACATCAAAACCAAGTAATGGCAATTCAAATCCTTTTGGTTCGGTTAATTTAACCTGTTCGCCTTTATCATTTAACAATGTGTCGGTCAAAGGATTGAAACACAAATCACCGGCAACAGTCAACGCAGCAACAATCTCGGGCGAACCGATAAATGTGTGCGTATTGGGGTTACCATCAGCCCGTTTTGCAAAATTACGGTTGAACGAAGTAATGATTGAATTTGCCCGTTCAGGTTGATCTGTTTCGCGTTTCCACTGACCGATACAAGGTCCACAGGCATTGGCCATTACTATTCCTCCCACCGATTCAAATTCAGCCAAAACTCCATCGCGTTCGGCGGTGTAACGCACCTGTTCCGAACCGGGATTAATAATAAACTGTGCCTGAACTTGTAATCCGTCTTCTTTCGCTTTTTTCACGATTGAAGCTGCACGTGTCATGTCTTCGTACGACGAATTGGTACATGAACCAATTAATCCGACTTCCATTTTTTGCGGATAGCCTTTTTCCTTTACTACTTTGCCAAATTCCGAAATCGGATAAGCCAAATCGGGCGTAAATGGACCATTAATGTAAGGTTCCAATTCACTCAGGTTTATTTCAATAAGTCGATCATAATAATTTTCAGGATTTGCCACCACTTCGGCATCAGCCTGTAAATGTTCTATATTTTTTAGTGCCAATGCAGCAATTTCTGCACGACCTGTAGCATCGAGATATGCTGCTGATTTTTGGTCAAATGGAAAAATAGAAGTTGTAGCTCCTACTTCGGCACCCATATTACAAATAGTTCCTTTACCGGTTGCCGATATTGATTCGGTTCCTTCACCAAAATATTCAATTACAGCATTTGTTCCACCTTTTACGGTAAGTATTCCGGCTAATTTCAGAATCACATCTTTTGGTGAAGCCCATCCCGATAATTTACCGGTAAGTTTAACACCGATAAGTTTCGGCATTTTCAGTTCCCAGGGGAGACCGGCCATAACATCAACAGCATCAGCACCTCCTACACCAATAGCAATCATGCCCAAACCGCCTGCATTTACTGTGTGCGAATCAGTTCCAACCATCATTCCACCGGGAAAAGCATAGTTTTCGAGCACCACTTGATGAATAATACCTGCTCCCGGTTTCCAGAATCCTATACCAAATTTATTGGAAACTGCACTCAGAAAATCGTACACCTCGCGGTTGGTATCGTTAGCAACTGCCAAATCCACTTTGGCCGAAATGTGAGCCTGTATAAGGTGATCGCAATGTACGGTTGAAGGAACAGCCACTGTTTTTCGTCCGGAATTCATCAATTGCAACAAAGCCATTTGAGCCGTAGCATCCTGCATAGCCACACGGTCGGGCGAAAAATTTACATAATCTGCGGCACGTTCATAGGATTTAAGATTCTCATCTTTAGACAGATGAGAATACAGAATTTTTTCCGTCAGTGTCAGTGGACGTTGTAGTGTTTTTTTAATTAGTTCTATTTTTCCGGGCAATGCAGCATAAACCTGCTCAATCATTTCTTTATCGAAAACCATATTTATTGTAATTTTATTCAAATTGTAATTATTTCATCTACAAATATAAAAAAAATACATACCAAGTGTTTATCTTACTCAATATATATTTTTTATTAACAAAATGAAATGTAAATTGTTCATGTTTTTTCAACCCATATTCAAAATAAATTGAATTACATCACGTACATTTTAAATGTAATATTTATATTTGAATTTTTAAAAACAAGGATTTTTTTTAATGCGGTGTCAGTCTTTCCCGATTTTCATCCAAGTTAATTTATGCCAGATAGTTTCAAGTGGACCTTGTTTATGATTTTTCATCCACCAATGGCTGAAAAAACCCTGAAAAATTGCCAAAACGATACCAATCATAATACAATAAGTAGCACCGGTATATTTGTAAAGACCCAGTCCAAATCCGTAATAAATAAATGCTCCTACAATGGATTGCATGATATAATTTGACATACTCATTTTTCCATAAGAAGAAAAAACATTTAGAATTCGATGCGCTGTGTTGGTTTGAAAAAGTAAAACAAATCCTGAAACTAATACCAGCATGAAAGCGACATTCGACCACGAAGAGACAATTGTTTCCAATGGGCGATTAATAGAATCAATTGAGATCCAATTTGAAATATTATTTTTACTTACAAACAGTGGTATAAATGCCAAAGCAGCAAAAATAAGTGTTTTCGTCCAGAAAGTTTTATTTTCATTTGATGCATTAAATAATGATTTGCGACCGGCTAACATCCCCAGCATGAAAAGCGAAATTGTCTGAAATACCCTTCCTGCTTCCCATGTCCAGAGAATAACGGCTATTTTACCATTGGTCAGATTTCCAATCCATGTATTTACAATTGAATTACCGGTAATGTATTCGCCGGCCTTTCCAAAATAGGCCCACGAAGCCGGATCGTTCATTTTCAATTCGGGATGTTGAAATCCGTTGATTACGTTGAACCATTCAAAAGGTTGTAACATCAGAACAATTGCAATCCAAAAAACAGTTTTATTACTAAAGCGAGCAACAGGAATTAACGCAAAACCTAAAATGGCATAAATGGTAAGAATATCACCTTCGTAAAAGGCTGAATTCAGGAGTCCAAAGCCAAGTAATAACAACAACCTCCAGGCAAATCGACCCCGAAAATCTCTACCTTTTTTTTCCTGATTATCAGACTGAATAAAAAATGTAAGTCCGAACAACAAAGCAAAAATTGCATACGATTTTCCGCCAAACAGAAAAAATAAAGTGTCCCAGATTCCCTTATCAAGCGAGATCATCCATGCGGAAAGGCTTTCGGGTTTAAAATAAAAATCGAAATGTTCGATATTGTGTAACAGCATGATAGACACGATTGCAAAACCACGGAGGGCATCAACTACTTGGAGACGTTTGGATTCAGACATAAATTAAATGGTAGAATAAAAATTTAATCTCAAAGATAGTGTTAATATTTAAATATATTGTTGTCTGGTTAACATTTTATAAAGGGGAAAATTTGAGATCTCTCACTTCGTTCGAGATGACAATCAGTTAATTATATATTTGGGAGAGGGTGGATTGGCGGCTTCGCCGCCAATCCACCCTCTCCCAACCAAATTCATTTCAAAACGCTGTCATTCAGAGCGAAGCGAAGAATCAAAATATTTTTAACGGACAACATTGTATTTAAATATATTAATGTTATATATCCAAATAATTTTCAAAAATTTTGCGGATTAATGATTAAACTAAATGTAGTTTTAATTGTTCTAAAAGTTATTTGAGCAAATATACTTAGTTGCCAGAAAAAATCGTAGAAAATATGATTAGGCTGAGTATAAAACGAAAATTGAAACTAAATATAAAAAATTCCGTATAAATCAAGAATAAATTAAATATTTTAAATCGGATTTGAAATATATTTCGATACATTCTTAGAGTTAAAAGTACAATAACAACATTATGAATTTAAACACAATACAATGTGATAATTAGCTTTTATTTATAATTATTTTAATTTAAAATTTATCAGCCAATTATTTGAATTTTCATTGGATTTAGGGCAAGTTTGGTAAACTTTTTATTAAACATTGCAATAAAAATCAAAATAAAATGATTATCTTCGACCGCTGTTTGCTTACTTACCTTTATAATTTTACTATTAATTAAAATTTAATGATATACATGAAATCAATCTTAATAATAGAAGATGATTTAACTTTTTCACATTTGTTAAAAGTGTGGTTTACTAAAAAAAATTACATCGTTAGGACTACGACGAATTTTTCGGATGCAAAGAAGAGAATTTTTGAGGAGTTACCTGAAGTTGTGATCTGCGATTTACGTTTACCGAAAGTTAATGGCATCACTATCCTTGAGTGGATAAAATCAAAATATCCTGATATTGTGGTAATTATGATGACAGGATATGCAGACATTCAATCGGCAGTTACTTCTATTAAATTAGGAGCCTACGATTACATATCAAAACCATTTAATCCCGAAGAACTTTTCGACAAAATAAACGAAGCATCCAAACAGAAAACTCCTCAAAAAGAATCAAAGAAAAAAGAAAAAATAACAGATAAAATTTCTACAGTTAATGAATCAAATTTCGAAAAAAACTACATAAAAGGCAGTTCAAAGGCTTATCAACAACTTTACGATTTTGTTGATTTGGTAGCGCCAACAAACCTCATAGTACTTATAAGAGGCGAAAGCGGAGTTGGGAAAGAACACGTAGCCCGCATGATTCATGAAAAAAGCAAATATGCTTCAGGGCCGTTTGTAACAGTAGATTGTGGGGTTATCTCCAAGGAACTGGCTGCAAGTGATTTTTTTGGTCATATAAAAGGTGCTTTTACCGGCGCAATTGACAATAAAACTGGGTATTTTATGAGTGCCAACAAAGGGACATTGTTTTTGGACGAAATAGGTAATTTACCGGTTAATATTCAGGTACAATTATTACGGGTGCTTCAGGAAAATAAATTCAAACAAGTAGGCTCTGAGAAAGAAATTGAAGTTGATATCAGAATTATAACAGCTACGAATGAAGACGTAGATTTTGCGGTGAACAATGGCTACTTCAGAGGCGATTTGTACCATCGGATTAGCGAATTTATTATTGATGTACCTTCGTTGCGCGATAGTAAAAATGATATTCAGCTGTATCTAAGGCATTTCCTGAAGGTTTCGAATAGTGTTTTGAAAAAAAATATTCTCGACTATACACCCGAAGCATTAGACATTCTGACGGAGTACGAATGGCCCGGAAACATACGCGAACTGAAAAATATTGTCTGTCGGTTAACTTTAATTGCAACAGGCGATTATATAACAAAAGAAATAATTCCTGATCATTTTAGGTCGAAACTTAGTAAAAAAATAGCATTACCCATCAATGAAGAAGAAAAATTAAGAATTGAAAATGCTTTACGTATTTCAATTAATAATATCCCGAAAGCAGCATCAATACTTGGCATCGATACAAAAACTTTATTTGTAAAATTAAAACTCTACGATTTATTGAATGGCTAAAACTACACTTTTTGGCAATATCAAACTTATTGTACTTGTTGGATATATTAGTTTATTTGTACTTGCAATTTTCAGTGCAGTTATGCTATACCGCGAACTGGTTGGTTTTTCATCCAAAAAAAATCCTTTTGAAGAGCGGAATGAACTGAAACTTGTAAGTAATGCGCTGGTTTACATGTACGAAACAGAATGTATCAGGAATGCGATACTTACCGATAACACTGATAATGATTCGCTTAAATTAGAATATATTACAAAAAATAAAAGAATTTTACTTTTTATTGATTCACTGCAAAACAGCACGACTGATAAATACATACACGTCAGAATTGATAGTGTCAAATATTATCTGGGCGAGAAAGAAAAGAATCTTTATAATATAATTTTATTACTTGATACCATCAAACAATTTCCTGAATCAAAGGAAATTACCAAAACAAAAATATCAAATATAGATAAAAGTAATTTAAATATTTTATTTAAAAAAAATCTTGATGCTGCAGCTGATACTTCGTTCCTGTTTTCGAAGAAACGAAGTTTTTTAACACGTGTACGCGATGTATTTGTTGATAGCAAAGACTCTACAAAAATTATCACTAAAAAAGGAGAATCCAAAATCGATTCCACTTACATACTTCCGGCAAAACTTTTGACTGATACTGTAATTCAATATTTCAGCAAAATAAATCTGAAAAATACGAAGAAAAACGCTTTACTAATATCGCAATTATCTATTCGACAGACAAATATATTATATTACGATGAATTATTATCATTTCAAATAAATCGTATTTTATATGAAATAGATCAAAAAGAGCGACAATTGATGGTCGATCTTAATAAAGAAAAAGAAAAAGCACTTAAGAGATCTTTAAAATTGGTGTTTGGCATTGCATTCGTTTCACTCTTCACTCTCATTATTTTTATCATCCTGAGTATGTTTTTCATTAACCGAATTAAGGAGTACAAGGACAAACTGGAAATAAGTAAAAAATATGCCGAAGATTTGTTACGCACACGCGAAAGTTTGCTCCTTATGATTTCGCACGATATAAAAACACCTCTAAGTTCAATCATTGGCCATGTAGAATTGCTTTCAAAAGAAAGCATGCCACTTTCCGAAAAAGTGCATTTAGACAATATGCGCAGCTCTTCAGAACATATTCTGGATCTGGTAAACAAATTGTTGGATTTTCATCGATTGGAGCAAGGTGTTTCAGAAATCAATCTCTTATCTTTCTCGCCCTTTCAGTTGATGGAAGATATTTACCTGAGTTTTGTACCTATAGTTTCGAAAAAAGGTTTGAAGTTTGTAAACTCCAACAATCTGGATAAGACTGAAGTCTTCGAAAGCGATCCATTTGTTATCAAACAAATAATTAACAATCTGATAACCAATGCTATAAAATTTACTGAAAAAGGAAGTATTCATATTACATCTTCCATTAATCCGGATAAAAACACCTTAATAATTTCGGTAAAAGATTCAGGTATTGGTATCAAAGAAGAAAATAAAGAAAGTATTTTTGAAGAATTTAACAGGATAAACAATCAAAATTCCTCACATAAAGTGGAAGGGTTCGGACTCGGATTAAATATCACAAAAAAACTAGTTCGGTTGTTGGGAGGTGCAATCAGTGTTGATTCAACTTACGGTGCAGGTTCCGAATTTCAAATATATATTCCGGTAAGCAGTTCGCAACATTCGGTTGATCTGGTACCCGAAACTCAGAGCAAACAAACCGTAAAAATATCGGCTAAAGTATTACTTATCGACGATGACATTGTTTTATTAAATGTTTACCAAAAGCTTTTAGAACAAAATGGAGCCACAGTAACTTCATGCATTGACTCGAAAAAAGTGTATGCTTTGTTGCTGCAAAATCAATTTGACATTATAATTACCGACATTCAAATGCCTGATATTAATGGTTTTGAGCTGGTGAAACGAATTCGGATTGCAGGTATTTCAAACTATTCCCAAATACCTGTCATTGCACTTTCAGCTCGTACCGATATTCCCGAAGAAAAGTTCATTGCTGCCGGCTTCACTACATTCATAACCAAGCCGGTAATTTTTAAACTTTTAATTGAAACCATTATAAAACACACTTCGAATAAAAACATTAAAATTGAATCAATTGAAAATTTACAATCGTATGAATCGCACAATAAAGGAATTCATTCGTTGATAGATTTTGTGAAGGATGATCAGGAAGCAGCGCATGAAATACTTAAAGTTTTCATGAGAGATAACATTGTAAAATTATCAGAAATTAAAAAAGCCTATGAAGTAAACGATTGGGCAACAATAAAATCGGTAGCTCATAAATTTTTACCTCTTATGCAAATGATTCATGATGAGAAGATTGTAGAAATTTTAATCCGATTGGAACATGATGTACAAGATGCTGGTGATGTAAATAAGTTGATTACAATGGTTGGCAACCTGAATCAGGATATTTATTATTTTATGAAGAAAAACTATCCTGAGAAAAAAGAATAAGTAAATTTCTGGTATGTAACATATATTTCTCGGCTGAACTACAAATCTGAAGTTCAGCCGAATTTATTAATGAATTGATTTAACCTGATTTTCGTATAATATTACCGAATTTTTAAGTAATTTTGCAACCTAATTTTTAAATCTAAAAAATACATGAATATAGTTGACAGGTTTTTGAAGTATGTAAGCTTTACTACTACTTCCGACGAAAAAACCAACATGACACCGAGCACACCCGGGCAAATGATTTTTGCAAAGTATCTTTCCGAAGAACTTAAAACAATTGGTTTACAAGAGGTTACTTTAGACCAAAACGGCTACATTATGGCCACTTTACCCGCTAATACTGACAAAGACATTCCAACCATTGGATTTATTTCTCACATGGATACCAGTCCGGATATGAGTGGAAAAAATGTAAAACCACGTATTGTCGAAAATTATGATGGTAATGATATTCTTTTAAACGATGAGCAACTTATTGTTTTAGAAACTGAGAAATATCCCGAAATACTGCAATACAAAGGGCAGGATATTATTGTTACCGACGGAACTACATTACTTGGCGCCGACGACAAAGCCGGTTTGGCCGAGATTGTTTCGGCCATGGAATATCTGATTGCACATCCTGAAATTAAACACGGAAAAATACGTATAGGTTTTACACCCGACGAAGAAATTGGTCAGGGGGCCGATCATTTTGATGTTCAAAAATTCGGAGCCGAATGGGCTTATACCATGGATGGCGGCGAAATTGGCGAACTGGAATACGAAAATTTCAATGCAGC
>JAKLIM010000099.1 GCA_022709605.1 Bacteroidota bacterium
GATATTGGATGGATAAGACATTACACCATCGAAACCCCATTTCACGAGGGTTTTGTTCTCGCCAATACTATCTACAGTCATATGAGCCATGTTGGTGTCTTCCATTGGTTCTTTAAACCGCAATTCGTAATCAATCCTTTTGCCCGGGTCAATTTTGGTAATTTCCTGTTCACCTGCGCCCACGTTTTTAACTTCACTTTTCCAGGCCGATACAAAGCCCACAGTACCATCTACGCCTGTAAATGTTTTTTCCATAGCCGGGTCACTGGTTGCCCATTTACTGTAATTGTTCTGATTTGTCAGCAAAACCACATAGTTATATACTTCCTGCTTCGGCTTGTTTATCTCAATTTGTTTCTCAACAGCATATTCCTTTTTTACAAACAAGGCCGTGATTAAAACAAGAACGATAACCGAAACAACTACGATTAAAATCCATTTTAGAAATTTCATAAGATTACGTTTAAAATATTAGTAAATAAATTTTTTATGTTTCTAACAAATAATAAGCAAAATATGTTCAAATTCTCAATCACGGGTTGACTCGGAGTTACCCGGTGATTGGGAATATTTTTAAAAATAAAAAAAATACTTCTCTTTATTTCTTTGATATACAAAAAAGTTTTTTAGATTTGCAGTGTGTTTATTAACAGCATAAAATTGACCTGTAAGCAGCCTTAATGGCTATAAAATATATCAAGTTATTTACAATTTAATATTAATTATTATGTCGCAAGAAAATCAAGTTTCGATTACGATACCGGCAGAAGCTTTAGCTGATGTCTTCACCAAAATGAATGCCTTAAGTGCAGTTTTGGTCAATTATTTACTGTTTAATCTGACACCATCCGACAGATTGGAAATAAACAAAATGGGAGATAAAACCCTTGCTTTTGTTCAGAAAGCGTTGGAATATGCCGAAAATAATCCCTCATTAGTACCTGTATATCTCGATATTACAGAAGCAAAAAAAGATTTTGCACTGTCCAGAGATTTAAATAATATTTTGAAACAAGTATCAACGCTTCAACGCGCTATCGAAGATACCATGATGGTATCGGGAAGCGAAGCATACAACGCTGCACTTGTGTTTTACAATTCAGTAAAAGGAGCAAGCCGTGTTAATGTGCCGGGCTCCGAAGCCGTATACAACGACTTACATCAACGCTTTGCCGTGAAGCTTAAAAAAACGGAAGCAAAATAAGAAGCCTGAAAAGGCTGCATACCGGTAAAACTAACGCCATTCCTTAACCGGAATGGCGTTTTTCATTTTGGGTCACACGATTTCTAATTTGGGTCACGCGATTTCTAATCGCGAATATTCTCTCTAAAACATCCACTGTCGCATGTTTTAGGAGGTCAACCCTATGTTTTAGAGCGTGCAACGGATGTTTTAGAGGGTGCAACCCTGTAAAAGATAGGATTTCGGATGTTTTAGAGGGTGCAACCTATCTTTTAGAGCGTGCATCGGATGTTTTAGAGGGTGCAACCTCGTAAAAGATAGGATGGCGGATGTTTTAGAGGGTGCAACCTATCTTTTTGAGCGTGCATCGGATGTTTTAGAGGGTGCAACCCTGTAAAAGATAGGATTTCGGATGTTTTAGAGGGTGCAACCTATGTTTTAGAGCGTGCATCGGATGTTTTAGGGGGTGTGAGGGGTGTAAAAGATTGAACGGAGGATGTTTTTGAATATTTTGTAACTAAATTTACGAAGATATTTTTTTTAAGAGTTAAAAAAGCTGTCTCGCACTTTCAAATAATTAAGTAGTTTTGAATTCAATCATGAAAGGATTAAATTTGAATAGCCATAGGTGTAACCTATGGTATGATGAATAACCACAGGTAACAACCCAATTTATAGGGTTGAATAACAATACATTGGATGAATGAATTGGCGGATGATATTAAACCTATATCGGAGTTCTAACGTAGATGATTTTATTCCCGTGTATATTACACATGACATTATTCAAATTGAACCGCATTGCGGTTCTGAATGTTTTGCACTTTGTTACCCATACATTTCATATTCATGCATTTCATACATGGCTATTCACATTCAACTGCTTCGCAGTTATCAAATGAACTAAAAATATCAATACTATGAGCACTTACATTCAATTTCTGTATCAAATTGTTTTTAGCACTAAAAACAGAGAACGAACACTCAACAAACCTAATAGATAAGAATTATTCAAATATATTTGGGGCGTGTTGAAAAACAAAAACTGTCATTTATACCCCATCGGCGGTATTGACGATCATATACACATTGTTACTCACTTGCTATCCTCCCATTGCTTTAGCCACATTGATTAAAGATATAAAATTAGCCAGTTCAGATTTTATCAAAACGAATAACTTATTTCTCATTTCGATGGTTGGCAGGTGGGTTATGGTGCATTTACATATTCTTTTAAAGATAAATATCATTTAATTGAGGATGTGAAAAATCAAGAAAATCACCATGCATCAAAAACTTTCAAAGATGAGTTGATAGAATTATTAAAAGAGCATAGAGTTGAATTCGATGAGAAATATCTATTATAGAATCTCTATAACATTAAAAATTCCCCGATATGCTCAATAGCCTAAAGGGGAATTTATTTTTTTTTACTATGCACTCCCAATTTTACATTGGAATTAAAATAAATACAAAAATATTAAATTTTATTTTCAAATAATTTATTCATCCTTAACACATCTCACACTGAAACCAGCACCCTTTTCTCCGCCGGCTCGGTCAAGTTTAACGTAATAGTATTCAAGGTGTCTAATCCATGGGTATGTAAAACTATTCTCTGTAGAACTCCACCAGCAACCACTGTAGCCGAATGCTCCCAAGTAACTTCCGTTTGAGAATGAGCCATCAGTGCCGCGGATACCACCTGGTAGAGCTGTGAATCCTGACTTATTGTTTTTTGATAATTCGTAACCTATTGTGCCAGTATTTATATATTCAGTCCAATCAGTAGTTGCAGCTAAGGCTTTAGCTATTTTGTTTCCCGAGTGAGAACCATCATAATTATATCCATTAACTATCATGTAATTTTCAAGTTGTGTCCATTCAGCATCTGTAGGTACATGCCATCCCACAGGTGCAATGTTTCGGGTGTCAACCACT
This sequence comes from Bacteroidota bacterium, assembly GCA_022709605.1. GTDB lineage: Bacteria > Bacteroidota > Bacteroidia > Bacteroidales > Paludibacteraceae > Paludibacter. Next base: position 3,125 of record JAKLIM010000099.1, read on the forward strand.
GCATACCAAGTATATAGTCTTCCGTACTTGGTTACGTTGCTATCATTATCATTGTACGCCCATTGGTATTTAGGGGCGGTTTCACCACTAACGTCTTTGTTTGCAGGATTGGTAGTGCCTATTGCTTCACCATTTTGGTATTTTGTTGTTTTCAGATTTTCGGCCATCCATGTCTGAGTGCCAATTTTTACGACTTTATAATGATTACCATCAATATCTTTTATCGTAGTTGAAAAACTAACTTCATTACCATAAGCTGTTCCTTTGCTGTTTGTTGCAAATGCACGTAGGTAATAGATTTCACCTGAGCTTAAACCAGACAAATTACTTGAAAAAGTGCCTATTCCCCAGCCGTCACTTGTTAGATTATCTGCAATTGTTGGATTATGATTTTTACTCCAGCAAACACCTCTTGCTGTCACATCAGAATTACCTTTCATTGTGATTTTACCACCACTAACTGCTGTAGTGGGGTCAATATTAGTTACAATCGAAGTTGTAAGTGTCGGGAGATCATCCATTATACACCGCAGACTGCAGCCCATGGCCTTATTCCAGAAGACCCTTTTTGGATATGTGTTGACATAGCACAAGTACAAATAACGACCGATTGTGGCATACTCCTCGTTTGAACTCCACCAGTAATTAAATTCTCCAACTTCGCGGAAGCGGCCATCGTCGTAACGGAATCCACTAGGCAAAGCTGTAAAGCCAGAACTATTATTTTTAGTTAATTCGTTGCCAATAGCACCTAAAGTTGTATCAGTTAACCAATCAGTAGTGGCAGCTAAGGCTTTTGCTGTTTTGTTTCCAGTAATAGTACCATCGTAATTATAACCATTCGCTATTAGGTAGTTTTCGAGTGTTGACCATTCAGTATCAAAAGCTACATGCCATCCTGCAGGGGCAATATTTCTGGCATCAGCTGCTGCATACCATGTGTAAAGTCTGCCGTACTTTGCTAAATTGTTCTCAACACCATTGTATGCCCATTGGTATTTAGGGTCGGTATCACTACTAATGTTTTTGGTTGCAGGTATGGTTGTGCCTATAGTTTCACCATTTTGATATTTGGTAGTTTTCAGGTTCTCGGCCATCCAAGTCTGAGTGCCAATATGTACAACTGCATAATGATTACCATCAGCATCGGTACAATCCACAAATTTAAAATCCACCGTTTTAGATTCTGATGCCTTATCGGTGACAATGGTGCAATAATTACCTGAATATCCTTTATACAAGATTTGGTCACCCGGGCTGTATAATAATTTTACTTCAGGAATTGGAACTGGAGCTTTCTTGGGTTTACTATCAGGTAAATTTCCGTTGAAACATATGATTGGTAAGCAATCAGACAACCTTAAGCTTATAGTCTTGGTTGAGTATGAAAAACCATTCCCCTTTGCTTCTACTAAATAAACACCTTTAGATAAAGTAAGTTTAAATGAATTTTTTCCTTGTTGTAAATCTGCGTCCAGACCGGCTACTTTTCGTCCATCGAGACTATACACAGCAATTTGTGTTTTGCCATCATTTTTAGCCACAAAAGAAAAAGTAGAATTGTCTGTCATAGGATTCGGATAAACACAAGCAAAATCTGTAATTGTGTTTATATTAATAGAAGTTTCAACATCGTACAATCGCAGTTGAGTTCCAGCTGGTATTGTAACCTGTGTGCTTTTGTAAAGATTCTGAACTACAACGCTATCTACTGTAGTACCTGCCCCTGATCCGGTGAAGTTAATTGTGAAGTTTAATGCGAACGAGTTAAATGTTGCAACGAAAACAAAACAGAAAGCAGTCAAAATCGACTTTAAATTTCTAATTTTTTTCATAATAATTATTTGAAGTTTTAATATATTTTAAAAAATGTTTTTATTAAGGCTCAAAAGTAAAAATAATTTTATACACTGACAAATATGTCAGTGTATTTTATTTAACAAAAACCGAATTTTGTTTGTAAATGAGCAAACAAAGTAGAAATACTATATTAATGATAAAAATTGCAAATCGAATAAAGCAATTAAGATTTGAGAAGGGAATTTCTCAAGACACCTTTTTTATAGATACCGACATTCATATTGCTCGTATTGAATCTGGAAAAAGCAATATAACAGTAAATACATTATCAACTATTTGTGATTACCTTGGAATTTCATTAACAGACTTTTTCAAAGAAATTTAAATAAATAAAACTCCCCGATAAGCATTTCAGCCTATCGGGGAGTTTTTCTAGTCTTTTATCTTTTTTCTTTGCTCTTTTGTCTAAGAACTTATTTCGCCATTTCAATAGCCACAGCCACTTGTACAGTAGCTCCAACCATTGGGTTATTACCCATACCGAGGAATCCCATCATTTCCACGTGAGCCGGAACTGAAGAAGAACCTGCGAATTGAGCATCACCGTGCATACGTCCCATGGTGTCGGTCATACCGTAAGAAGCAGGACCAGCACCCATATTGTCGGGGTGAAGTGTACGGCCGGTACCACCACCTGAAGCAACTGAGAAGTATTTTTTACCTTGCTCTATACATTCTTTTTTGTATGTACCTGCTACAGGGTGTTGAAAACGTGTTGGGTTGGTTGAGTTACCGGTTATAGAAACGTCAACACCTTCAGCACGCATGATGGCTACACCTTCGCGAACGTCGTCGGCACCGTAACATTTTACAGCAGCACGAATTCCTTCGGAATATGCTTTGGTACGAACTACGGCTAAGTCGCCTGTAGCATAATCAAATTCAGTTTGAACATACGTAAATCCGTTGATACGTGAAATGATCATGGCAGCGTCTTTTCCAAGTCCGTTCAGGATAACGCGCAATGGTTCTTTACGTACTTTGTTGGCTGACTGAGCGATACCGATAGCACCTTCGGCAGCAGCAAATGATTCGTGTCCGGCAAGGAAAGCAAAACATTTCGTTTCGTTGCGAAGTAACATGGCAGCCAGGTTACCGTGACCAAGACCTACTTTGCGGTCTTCGGCTACTGAACCGAGGATACAGAATGCCTGCAAGCCGATACCGATAGCTTCGGCAGCGTCAGCGGCGGTGGTGCAACCTTTTTTGATGGCGATAGCTGAACCTACAACGTAAGCCCATTTAGCGTTTTCGAAGGCGATATTTTGAATGCTTTCGCAAATTTGGTAAGGGTCGATGCCTTTAGCAGCACAGATGGCTTTGGCTTCGTCGATATCTTTGATACCATAAGTATTAAGAGCCGCATTGACTTTGTCTATACGACGGTCATAACTTTCAAATAGTGGCATAACTTTATAAATTAAAAATTAATAATTAAGAATTAATAAATGAAAATAATTAATATTAAATAGTAATTTATTGACTATAAACTATAGACTACAAACTAATTACTACTCGTGACGAGGGTCGATATATTTCACGGCATTGTCGAAACGGCCGTATTTGCTGGTCGATTTTTTCAACGCTTCGTTAGCATCTACACCTTTTTTAATCAAGTCTAACATTGGACCTACGCGTACGAATTCGTATCCGCAAGCTTCACCGTCTTCGTCTAATGCCATGCGGCTGATATAACCTTCAGCCAGTTCCAAATAACGAACTCCTTTTACCTTTGTACCGAATGTGGTACCAACTTGCGAGCGCAAACCTTTTCCTAAATCTTCGAGTCCGGCACCTATTGGAAGTCCACCCTCTGAGAAAGCAGATTGCGTGCGACCGTAAACAATTTGCAGGAATAATTCACGCATGGCCACGTTTATTGCATCACAAACTAAGTCAGTGTTCAAAGCTTCAAGGATAGTTTTTCCGGGAAGGATTTCGGCAGCCATAGCTGCTGAGTGAGTCATACCGGAGCATCCGATTGTTTCAACCAATGCTTCTTCGATAATACCATCTTTTACATTCAAAGTCAGTTTACATGCACCTTGTTGTGGAGCACACCAACCCACACCGTGAGTCAATCCTGAAATGTCAGTAATTTGTTTCGATTTCACCCATTTACCTTCTTCGGGTATGGGAGCAGGACCGTGGTCAGGACCCTTTTTTACAACACACATGTGTTCTACTTCGTGCGAATAAATCATAACTTTTGTTATTTAGTTAGTATAAAAAATAGTTTGATATTTATGTTCTGAATTTGAGCGCAAAAGTACTCAATTTTTGTTGTTTTACAATGGATATTTTACAAATATAATCGTGTTGTTTTTAATATTAAAAGTCAAAAGATTTGTCATTTGGTTGTTAAGATTTTCATTTTCAAAAATGCCGGGATTGATAAAACAAATTTTTATCGCGCATCTGCATGTTACAAAGCTATTTACAAAATCTCATTGTATTAAAGTAAAAATATGAATATAAATGCAATATTATTAAAGAAAAATTTCTTTAATTAGAAATATTGAGTAACTTTGCACGCAATAAATTAATAAAATATTCAAACAATTGAGACATGAATTTCGGATTTAAATACACCCGAAATCCAAATTAACTAACAGTCATGAAAGAAATAAAATTCAGTCTTGTATACCGCGACATGTGGCAATCTTCAGGGAAATATGTTCCCCGAATGGATCAGTTAGAGCAGATTGCTCCCATGATAATTGAAATGGGTTGTTTTGCACGTGTCGAAACCAATGGTGGTGCTTCAGAGCAGGTAAATCTTTTATTCGGCGAAAACCCGAATGCTTCTGTTCGCGCTTTTACAAAACCCTTTAATGATGCCGGAATTCAAACACACATGCTCGACCGCGGATTGAACGGTATCCGAATGAACCCGGTTCCGGCGGATGTTCGTGAATTGATGTATAAAGTAAAAAAAGCGCAGGGTGTGGATATTACCCGAATTTTTTGCGGATTGAATGATGTACAAAATATTATCCCTTCAATTAAATGGGCGAAAGCAGCGGGCATGATTGCTCAGGCAACGCTTTGTATTACACATTCCGAAATACATACCGCTGAATATTATATCAATATGGCTGAAGAGCTTATTGCTGCGGGTGCTGATGAAATTTGCCTGAAAGACATGGCCGGAATTGGCAGACCTGAAACTTTGGGCAGAATAGTTAAAACTGTAAAAACAGCTCATCCTGATATTATTATGCAATATCACGGACATTCGGGACCCGGACTTTCGATGGCGTCTATGCTCGAAGTTGCAAAAGCCGGTATCGATTATTTGGATGTTGCCATGGAACCACTTTCGTGGGGAATGGTTCATCCCGACGTTATTTCAGTGCAAGCCATGTTGAAAGATGCCGGATTTAAAGTCCCCGAAATTAATATGAATGCTTATATGAAAACGCGCAAAATGACTCAAAGTTTTGTAGATGATTTTCTGGGTTACTTTATTGATGACCGTAATAAATTTATGAGTTCATTGCTGGTTGGCTGTGGTTTGCCGGGTGGAATGATGGGATCATTAATGGCTGATTTAAAAGGAGTTCATGCAGGAATAAATTCATTTTTGAAAAATAGCAATAAAACTGAACTCAGCGAAGATGAATTATTGGTAAAACTATTTGAGGAAGTGAAATTCATTTGGCCAAAATTAGGTTATCCACCATTGGTGACGCCGTTCAGTCAATACGTAAAAAATATTGCACTTATGAATGTAATGTCGATGCTGAAAGATCAGCCAAGATGGACCATGATAGATAGGAATGCCTGGGATATGATTTTGGGTAAAGCCGGCAAATTACCCGGCAAACTCGATCAGGAAATCATTGAACTGGCTAAAGCAAAAAAATATGAATTTTATACCGGCAATCCTCAGGACAACTACCCGAATGAATTACCCAAATATATAGCCGAAATGAAAGACTTGAATTGGGACAGAGGACAGGATGATGAGGAACTTTTTGAATTTGCAATGCACGACAAACAATACCGTGATTTTAAATCGGGTGAAGCAAAAAACCGGTTTGACAAAGAACTTGAAAATGCAATTAAGGAAAAATTATCAAAAACCAATATTCAGATTCCTGATATTAAGGCATTTATGTATCCGAATGCCGAGCCGATTGTTTCCAGTGTGTCGGGTAGGGTTTTGTGGGAGCTTGATTTTAGCGATCATTCCATTGAACCCGTTAACGGTAAAATGATGCGCGAAAACGATACAGTTTGTACGATTCAGACTAAATACGGGAACGAAAATATTTCGAGTTTTTGTAATGGCAGAATTGTGAGAGTGTTGAAAAAACAAGGAGAATTGGTGTCGAAAGGAGAAAAAATCTGCTTAATTGAAGGTATTAGGCCGGTGAATAACAACTAATAGAATGAAAATTTGAAAATTTCATGTAGCGATAAATCCTGTTATTGCATTACTATTTTCTTTACATGAAATTTCAGCCATAATTGTTTGTAAAAAGAGCTTGCCATTTCAATTGGCAAGCTCTTTTTACAAATTTATTCTTGTGGTGTTTTTGCAAAAAAAACTTACTGTAAAAATCTCCAGGCCAGCCACGCTAAACCACCTACACCGGTTTTCAAAGCCTTTTCATCAATCCTGAATGTTGAACTGTGCAAACCTCCGGTATTGGCATTTACTGCGCCTTTAACTCCAAACCGATAAAAACAACCCGGATATTTTTGAGAAAAGAAGCTGAAATCTTCGGATGTCATTCTCAAATCCAGTTCACGGATATTATCAAATCCGACAAATTCTGTAGCAAATTCACGGGCTTTCGCAGTGACTTCTTTGTTGTTTACCACACAAGGATAACCGTCAGGAATTTCAATATCGGCTGTACAACCATAAGCTGCAGTAGTTTCGTTTATTATTCGGCAAATATGCTCCTTCGCCTCTGCACGCCATTTTTCATCTACTGTTCGGAATGTGCCCGACAATAATACTTCAGAAGGAATAATATTTTGAGCGCCATCAGCCATAAATTTCCCAAAAGTAAGTACCATGGGTGTCAATGGATTACTTAATCGGCTCTTGACTTGTTGCAGCGAAACCAGCGTTTGGGCTGTAGCCAGAATTGTATCGTTACACAAGTGAGGTAATGCTCCGTGTCCGCCTTTCCCGTGAATTTTCAGGTGAATTTCGTCGGCAGAAGCCATAATCATACCTTCTTTAAATCCCATCGTGCCAGTTGGATAATCGACTGAAACATGCTGAGCAATAATTAGTTCAGGTTCAATTTCATCGAAAACACCATCTTCGAGCATCAGTCGCGCACCGCCGGGTGCTTTTTCTTCGCCGGGTTGAAAAACCAGCAAGATGGTTCCTTCGAAAGCATCACGAATTTCCATCAATATTTTTGCAGCGCCAAGTAAACATGCCGTGTGTGCATCGTGCCCACAAGCATGCATAACGCCATCATTCATTGATTTGTACGGAATATCAACCATCTCGCAAACCGGCAGGGCATCAAAATCGGCTCGCAAGGCTATTACCTTTTTTTGCGGATTCCGACCTTCGATTTTTCCTAAAATACCTGTTCCGGCTATTCCTGCCCGAAACGGAATATTCATTCGGGTAAGTTGCTCCTGAATGAATTCTG